>CAZYTB010000007.1:20134-34856 GCA_964650375.1 uncultured Campylobacterales bacterium
TGATTGAATGAGATTTTAGCTTTGCTGAAATTTTATGAGAAATTAATGACAAGGAATTTGGAGATAACTTCTTCTTCGCTAGGCGAAAGCTTTAGTGATTGAATGAGATTTTAGCTTTGCTGAAATTTTATGAGAAATTAATGACAAGGAGAAAGGACATGAGTATTAGAGAAACAGCTGTTGCTGGACAGTTTTATCCAGCAAGTCCGAGTGAGATAAAAGAGATGTTTGCTCACTACAATAAAGTGCTCAATGAAAATGTTGAAGATAAAAAATTACTAAAGATGATTCCAAGAGCTGTTATTGTACCACATGCGGGATATATATATTCTGGGTTTACGGCTAATATTGCTTTTCGTCTGCTTGCAAACAGTGATGCTTCAAAGGTGATTGTAATAGGTCCAAGTCATCATGCCTACATCAAAGGCATAAGTGTATCTGATTATGATAGTTACGAAACACCACTAGGCTCATTGTCAATTGATCGTGAATTAGTAGAAAAATTAGAGACTAAGTTTAATCTAAATTTTCAACCAAATGCACACCGTGAACATAGCACTGAAGTGCAGATGCCTTTTGTTAAAACTTATCTAAAAGATGCATCCGTAGTTGAACTTGTTTATGGCGATGAAGACCCACACAATTTAGCAAAAATAATCGAATTTCTACTAAAAGATCCAAAGTCAGTAGTGGTTATCAGTACAGATTTAAGCCATTATTATGATATTAAAAAAGCCAACGGTTTGGATGGTATCTGTCTTGATGCTGTAAGTAAATTAAACACGGATGAATTGCATCAAGGATGTGAAGCCTGTGGCAAGATTGGCGTGGAAGCTATGCTAATTTATGCAAAAGAAAAAGGATTAAAACCAACCTTGCTTGATTATCGTACCAGCGCAGATGCGAGTGGGGATAAATCACAGGTTGTAGGATATATGAGTGCAGCCTTTATGGAGTAAAAAAAATGGAGGAATTATATCAATCAGTAATATTTATTTATACGCATTCTAAATCAAATGATAGAAAAAAGGGGTGCTTCTAAGTATAATTCCAGTGATATTTGAATGTTTTACAATAATTCTTCAGCAACTTCATCAACATGATCATGTTTGCCCCGCTTAACATGTATATAGCCAATCATCAATGCTGCTACTGCAGAAATAACAATAAACCATATAAAGTTGAAACTCATCCATGCATAATAATCAATCATACTAAAAATTGCTATAAACAATACAAAATAAACCAATGTCACTTTCAAGTATTTTGTTATGGAAAATTTTTTTCTTTTCATTTTAATTCCTTTAATATTTTCATCTCTTCTCTTTCTAGTCTCTTATCTATAAATAAAGATAATAATTTCTCTTTCTTTTTAAATTGATAATAAAGATAAGTAAATAGAAAAACCATAACAAGAATAATTCCACTTGTTGAAAGTAATGCCGGTGAATGCAGAGCATTGTAGCCTATCACAACCAAAATTGAAGTAACACATAAAACAAATCCAAATCCTGGTATCAATCGGTTTGCTTTTGTTTCTTTGTGGAGTTTAAAATTAGCAAGATTAACTAGTGCAAATATGGTGAGAAAACCAATGCTACCGGCAACTGAAATATTATCAAGGTTAAATGATGTTGCAAAAATAATAGCAAGTAAAGATATGATAATCATCCCCTCATAACCATTTTTCAATTTATCTTCAAATCGCTCAGGTAATTCACCTAATTTTGCAATAAGATAACTAGTTCGCCCACCGCCATAAATAGTAGCATTAATAGCAGATGATGTAGAAAGAAGTGCCGCGATACCTATAAGAATAAAACCTGTTTTACCAAAAAAAGGCTCCGCTGCTTTGGCAAGAACATAATCTTTAGCACTTTGGGCTTCTGTAAAACTGAGATTTCCAACAACAACAGTCGCAATAACAATATAAAGAGCTATAACAAACAACACAGAAGCATAATAAGCTCTAGGGAGATTTTTTTCTGGGTTTTTAATATCTCTTGCAGTATTTGCTATGAGTTCAAAACCTTCATAAGCTAAAAAAATCATCAGCCCACCTGCTGCAACTGAGCCCATAGGCATCCATTGTGTTGGTGAAAGATGATGCCAATCAATCGAAAAATATCCCACACTTGCAAAAATAATCAATATAGTTAATTTAGTAAAAACCATAAAATCTTCCGCTTTTCCAGTCATAAATGCACCTAAGAGATTTACCAAAGTAAAAATAACAATTACGCTAGCTGCTAATACTTTTTGTAGCCACTGTACATCACTTCCTAAAATCAATGCAGACCCATAACTACCAAAGGCATAAGCATAGAGTGCTAGCATGATGATATAGCTCATAAGCATTAGCGTGTTAATTGTAGATGAAAAGAGTCCATTTCCAAAGGCTTGTACTATAAATTCGATAGTACCACCCTCGCTTGGATACCTTAGGGAGAGTTTAACATAAGAATAAACTGTTACTAATGCGATAAATCCAGCTATCGCAAAAGCTATAGGAGCAGCACCTTTTGAGAGAACGATGGTAAGCCCTAAAACGGCAAAAATTCCACCTCCAACCATGCCGCCGACTCCGATGCTAAAAGCTTCTAAAAAACCAATTTGTTTTTTATCCATCTTTTTTTGCTTTCCGCAATAGATCGTGTCTTATCTTACTAAAATCAAATATAATTTGTTTTTCAATCTTTCTATTAAATGATAAATGCAAAAGAACCTCAAAAACAAATGCAACTACAAATGCGCCAACAATATAATAATTAATATCTGGCATTATTTGAGATGTATAATCAATAGCAAACCAAGCAGCCCCAAATGAACCAAATATAGCAGCTAAAATCAACCAGACATTAGCACCCGTTTCTTTGCGTTTAAACAAATGTCCTGTATGCGTAAATCCTTGGATTAGCAAAACAGCGATGGCTGCAATCGAAGCAATCTGCCCAAGGTTTAAAAAAAGAATCATCGGTATAATAAGTAGTGTGGAAATGATAAGCCCCTCTGTGTTATGAAAAATATTGTATTCATACTCTTTAGGCAAATTTCCGTCTTTTGCTAATGTATAACTAATTTGCGTAACAGAATAAAGTGAGGCATTTATAGCAGATGCCGTTGCCAAAAGTGCAGTCGCCGCCATAATCTTAAATCCCCATTCTCCAAAAGCTGGTTTAGCAGCTTGTGCAAGAGCAAAATCTTTGGATTTAATAATTGTATCCAAGGGAAGATTGCCAAATACAGCGATAGAAACAGTGATGTAAAGCACACTAACAAAAACAATAGCCCAAACCATGGAACGAAGCATCGTGTGCTCAGGATTTTGCATATCTTCAATACTATTGGTAATCACACTAAAGCCTTGATAAGCAAAAAAGGTAAGACCTAGTGCATAAAAAATTTCAATCGAACCTGGTGCTTTTGATACATCAAGATAAGAAGGATGGATAAAAAACAAAGCCGCAACGGTGAAAATGATTAATGCACTTAGTTTAACAATCACAATAACATTTTCCAGTTTCGCAACCATAGATGCACCAACAAGATTAATAACAACAAAGAAAAACAGTACCCCAAGTGCAAAAAGATTGGTAAAAAGTGTCATTTCGCTAAGGCTGGTATATGTGGCCGCATAGGTGCCAAATGCCTTAGCCACTGCAGCCAATGCCACTAATTGTGCTAGATAAAAAAGGATACCTAAAGATCCAGAGAAGAATCCCTCGCCGTATCCTTGCACTAAATATTCTATGATACCACCTCGACTAGGATAATGCAAAGCTAGTTTACTTAGCGAATACCCACAAAGCAAAGCAATAATGCTACCTATCAAAAAAGATACTGTTACCAGATTTCCTGCGATACCACCAGCTTGACCGATAACAATAAAGATACCGGCACCCACCATCGAACCAATCCCAAGAAATACAGCGCTCCAAAAGCCAAAAGCTTTACTTTGCTTAATGTTTTTACTATCCATACATTTCCTATTTAAAATTTAAACTGACTTAAAATATATTATCTTTTTCTTTAGTTTTAAAGTTACTCATATCTGTATTTTCCTCTGCCCTAGCTCTTGCATGTGCTCTGCTTTCTTTAGTCTTCGTTAGAAGAGATTCAAATAATGCATTTGCATGGCTATAAAGCTTTTCTACTCTATTTTTGCCTTTGATCTCTTTTTGTATTGCTTTTATCTGATCAGAGATTGCTTTATAATCTGCCATATTTGGATTTGCATATCCCAAAAAATACGCTTTATTTAATTCTACTCTTGCATCGCTAAGCAATGCTAAAGCTTTCTTTTTATTCTTTTTATCTAATTTAGAAGCGGCTTTTACCAAATCACTAGCACCTAAAAGGGGGATTGGTATGATGACTCTTTCAGCAATTAGTGTATGTAATCCAGAAAAAAGTGTCTCTAGTGCCATACCTTTATGGCCTTTATTTAATTGATCAAATGCTTTTTTAGTCATAACAGGATAGATATCCATAGGTATAAATCTAGTTGTAATTGTTATATCATCTCTAAGTGGTGCAAGCATTTCTAGTGTCGTTTGTATATCATGATTATTTAGTGATATTTTTGCTAGTTTTAGATCTGTTTTAATCTGCTTTAATGTATTGTCAAGTTCATTAACCTGAACATCATTTGCTACAGGCATCAATCCAAGATTTGGATTTGCTTTAAGTGCTACATCGAACATTTTAGTTGCTTCGGATAACTTCTTTTCAGCTAGTTTTGTATTTTTTTGCTGAAGTGCTCTGACTGCTTCAAATGTATCATTTAGACCAATAACAATCTCCTTTGGGGCCGCTTTAAATTTCTTATACTGATTATGAACCTCTTTTGTAACAGATGTCTTTACCTGTTTATTCCTCGGTGCATTATCAACACCACCAGATTTAGCATACAACCCTGTAGTGCCAAATAAAACAGAAGCCATGGCTATGGAAGCAATCAATCGTTTTTTCATAATTTTCTCCTTTATTTAATATAATAAATTATAACATATCAGAAATAATAAAAAACAAACAACTAGTTAATAAATATTTAATGCTGTCTTATTTGTCAGTAGTAGCACTAAACTTTCTGCGCCAATACCACCAGATAATCATAATAACAACTATCGCTAACAATAGTTGCTCAATATGCTCAATTTTTCCAAAAAGTTTTTCTACACCTGTGCCAACTAGATAACCAGCGCCAACGCCTAGTGTTGCCCACAAGCTTGCACTGAAAATATTAATCGATATAAAACGGTTAATCGGATATTTTTCCATACCTAGCATTATCGGTGCAATTGTACGGGTCCCATAGACAAATCTATTGCTTAGAGCAATCCAATCAGACTTTTCCCTCAGTAAAGGTCGTACTTTATCAGCATATTTTGCAAGATATGGAAAATGCAACAATACTTTGAGTCCATAGCGTCGCCCAAGATAAAACCAGAATTGATCCCCCGCAAAGGCACCAAGTGCTGCAATAGCAACAGTCCAATAAAATGGCAATGTCCCGTGAAGGCAAAGTACGCCTGAGAGGATAATGACGGTTTCTCCCTCAATCAATGCGCCTAAAAATACAATTATCAAGCCATAGTGTGACAAAAATGGTAAAATTTCCTGCGTTAGAGTTTGTGAATTCATGGTACTGCTATCATTTCCTAAAATATCCTTACATGTATGAGTATTTTAAAGTTTTAAAGATATCAAATCATTGGTAAATGATTGGCAAATAAACCAAAACAGATGGTTGCGATACCGAGCATGAATAACCATACAAAAGAGTGCCAAGTTTTTTTCCTGCCACCAAACCAAAGAGCATATATAGCTTTTAGGATATTGTTACTTCCTGCTGCTATCACAATAGCTGCATAAATTTCCTGATGGGTTACTGGAAATTTTCCAGTCAAAAGGGAAAGGACAAAAGGATCGATATCAGTAAATCCAACAATAAATGAAAGTAATTTTAATCCACTTACACCATAATGGTGCGTCACAAAATGGGTTACCATTATCATAATGACAAAAAGTGCGGCAAAAATAAAAGCCGTACCAAGCTCAAGCGGGTTTCTATCCTCCATCTTTAAAGAATTTGTGGTCTTCACACTTGATTTATAATAAAAAAATGCTATACCAAACCCAATAAGTGCAAAGAGTAGAAATGGCAAAGATACCGCCTTGGCAATTTGTATATTAAAGATAAATGAGACAACAATGAGACGCAGATACATCATAGAGGTTGCAGCAATAATAGATGCTGTTATTATTGTATTTGGTGCAAGCCCTTTGGCTTTTTTTGCAAGCACTACAGTTGTCGCTGTCGAAGAATATGTACCGCCGATGAGACCAGTTAGAAAAAGACCTTTGGAGGGAAAGAGATATTTTTGAGCAACATAACCTCCATAAGAGATGCTAGATATAACTACCACCGCCAGCCATATTTTAAATGGTGAGAGTGGAATATATGGTATATCATTTGTATTTGGTAGCAGCGGAAGGATAACAGCTGAGAGAAGTATCATCTTTCCTAATGTTTCAAACTCGCCAGAACCCACTCCTGATGCAAAACGAAGTATATGTTGTTTTGCATTCAAAATAAAAACAATTAATACAAAAACAAGTGCAGGCATCCATAGTGGGTAAATCTGTGTAAGCGGTCCAAAGGTATAAACAACAAGCATTACGATATACAAAAGGATGCTATGCCTACCATCAATTAACGCTTTATAGTAGAAAAGCGCATAAAGCAGCGTAAGCCCTAGCAGACCAGCAGTATAGATGATATGATAGTTTATATCTATTTTATAAAAAATAAATCCTAATATGCCGATAAATGTAAAAGTACGGGCTGTACCCAAAAAGTATTGTTTTGCATCGCTGTGAAATTGTAGTCTATATGCTTTAATTTCCAATCCCACGAGAAAACTAAGTGCGACTGTAACAATAAGGTGAATCAAATCAGGATTAAGACTCATGGCACAATTAACTCTTTTTTATAACAGAGCGGGTCAAATGTGCAGACAATATCACGATCATATACAAGTAATTTTTCATCTTTCCCTAGATAATCAACGCAACTTAGAAAATGTTTTATTGCATTGATTCTTGCTGTTTTTTTGTCATCAGTGTGGATAATATACCAAGGAGCAAAAACAAAGGATGTTTTTTCAAGCATTTCATCTCTAGCTTTAGAATAATCTTTCCAATACTTTTGTGCCTGTTCATCTATCGGGCTTAGCTTCCACTGCTTAAGAGGATCAACTTTTCTTTCTCCCAAACGCTTTTTTTGCTCTTTTTGCGAAATGTCGAGGTAATATTTAATAAAAATAATTCCCGAATGAGTCAGCATTTGTTCAAAACTGTCAACTTCCTCCAAAAAATTTTTTTGCTCTTTTTTAGTAGAGAAGCCCATTACTTTCTCAACACCTACACGATTATACCAACTACGATTGAAAAATACAATCTCTTGATTACTAGGGAGATGTGGCACATAACGCTGAAAATACCATGACGCTTTATCCTTATCAGAAGGAATTCCTAGTGCAACTACGCGTGCTTCACGAGGACTTAGATGTTCAGTAAAGCGCTTAATCGTTCCATCTTTTCCTGCTGTATCACGCCCTTCAAAAATAATACATACCTGCATATTTTTCGCGATTACTTGTTTTTGGAACTTTACTAATTGCACCTGCAAATCATAAAGTTCTTTTTTGTATTGTTTATTTTTCACTCCAACCTCCAAAATATATTTTATTTACATAACACTTTCATTATGCTTAGTGCGGTAATAGTGTAACACACCCATCTTTACCACATCATTAAATACAAACCAAGCAAGAGCATACACCCATGCTATCAATGCCCATTTCCATCCAATAGCAGGCATCAGATCAAAACCATAAACAGATACAACCGTACCAACTACTGCACTCAAAAATGTGGCACTAAAGAGTTTCCAAGATGGCCATGGACGCTTGAAGAACCAAGTATCAATTCTAGTATTATAAAGCGTTCCATGTCCAGCGACAATCAGCTTAGTAAAAAATACACTTTGTATAAATACAATTGGCAAATGCATAAGAGACATCAAAATCCAAAAAAGCGTAAAAGAAGAAAGTACGCCTGCAAGCCCTAGCCAGGTAGAGAGAACAAAAACTTCCTTTATATCCCATCTTACAGGTTGTTCTCTGACCTTAGTATTGTCATAGGCGATTGTCATAATAGGAATATCATTAAGCAGTGCCAAAAAGATAATCATAAGAGCCGTAAGTGGATAAAAATCATAAATAACAATAGCCATAGTCATAAAGATAAGAATACGGATTGATTCAGCAATACGATAAATTGTATAACTCTTCATCCTCTCAAAAATCTGACGAGATATCATAATTGCATCGATGATGACACGCAAACCAGGAGCCATCAATACAATATCGGCAGCTGCTCTAGCTGCATCAGTCGCACCACTGACGGCGATGCCACAATCAGCTTTTTTCAGTGCAGGTGCATCATTTACTCCATCGCCTGTCATTCCGACAATATGGTTAGCATTTTGCAGTTCCTTTACTATAAAGTATTTATCCTCAGGATAGACTTGTGCAAAACCATCTGCTTGTTCAATTAATCCAACAATTTCAGATTCATGCTTCTTGACCGCCCCTTTTGGAATTGGCATATTATAAAGCTGTTTTTTCACCTTTTGCATGATATCTTTGACCGTATCATCAATCTCATCTTGTGATGCGTCTGGATGAATTGATTGAGTAATAGCTTTTGAGATAATTTGTGAGAGATAAATATATTCTTCGATTGATTCACCTTTGAGTGAGTGAATATCTTCGATCTTTACTCCGATTCCAAGGAGACCAGAGATATACTTGGCAACGGCAATATTATCTCCCGTAACCATCTTGACCCCAACACCTTTGGATTTTGCCTCAGTAATCGCCTCTTTAGAGTCAACTCTAGGTGGATCAAAAAGAGGAATCAGACCTATAAAGTGATAAACATCTTCTTCATTTTTCCTATAAGCCACACCAAGTGTCCTAAAGCCCTTAGATGCAAATATTTCTACCTCTTTATAGGCTTTTTGTTTATCAAATTCCTTATCATCACTTTGCTCTATGATAACCTGTGGCGCACCTTTAGTAAAAACCATGTTGTTATTTGCATCATAAAGTCCCTCTGTTCGCTTATGCACTGGATCAAATGGCAGAAATTTTGTCATTTTATAAGATGAAAATTTTGTACGAAGTTCGTTTTTATCAATATACTCAAAAATTGGCTTTTCGATAGGATCTTTATTTTCTTCTTTGCTAGCTAGTGCTGCATAAAGCATAAGTTCTTGTTCTGTAACCCCATCGGCAAGATAAGGGTCAGTTAGTGACATTTTATTTTGCGTCAGAGTGCCTGTTTTATCTGAACAAAGTACATCCATGCCAGCAATTTCTTCAATAGCTGCTAAACGACTGACTATCGCTTCTTTTGCAGACAATGCTCTAGCTCCAATTGCCATGGTAACTGTCAAAACTGCAGGCATAGCAACAGGAATAGCCGCAATAGTTAAAACAAGTGCAAAAATCAACAAGTCAATTGTGGGTTGATGAGTTTTTATACCATGGTAAATTATAATAGCGATTAAAAAAATTGTTACAATAATAAGAAAATTTCCTACTTTTAAAACCATTTTTTGAAAGTGACTTTTCTCTTCATGCTGTGCTTTAGCAACCAAATCGACTGTTTTTCCAAAGTAAGTATTTTTACCTGTTGCACTCACACTAGCTAACATCTCACCTTGCTTAATGATGGCATTAGCATACAAATCATCTCCGCCTTTTTTATGTACAGGCAGCGATTCACCCGTCAATGCTGATTGGTCCACGAGAAGAAATTCTCCTTCTCCGATAAGCTTTACATCGGCTGGAACTATATCTCCTATTTTTACCTTGACAATATCTCCGGGTACCACTTCTTTAGCATCAATGGACTGCCATTTTCCATCCCGTAAGACCAGGGCTAGTCTTGCTAGTTTATTTTTGAGTACCGCGATGGCACTAAGTGCTTTGGATTCTTGGTAAAAATCGACTATTGCATTAACTAAAAGTAGTAACAAAATTACTGAAAAATCTTCCCACCTTTTTGCAACTGCGGAAAGTATTATGGCGACTTCAATCATCCAAGGAATTGGTCCCCAAAATCGTCTAAAAAGCCGGTGTCCCCAACTTTCTTCTTTTTCTTCTATAGCGTTGGAACCATATTTTGCAAGTGCTTCCTTTGCTTGTGCAGAAGAAAGACCTTTTGTACTTATAGTATCATCTAGTTGTGCTTGTTTACTGTTTTTTGAATCGGGTAATATTGCTTCATCTGTAGTAGATAAGCTACTTTTATCAACTGTTTTTATTTCTGGCATATTTAACTCCTTAAAAACACACTTGTTGTATTATACTACACAAAAACTAATAAATATTAACAATTTTATATATTAAATTTTCTTCACATGCAAAATAAACTAATATTATTTAAAAAAATTATGGCATAATCTAAATATATAAAATTTATAAGGAGGAGAAGAGATGAAATATTTTTTACCAATTTTAGCAATGTTTTTGCTACTAGGGTGCTCAGATCAGTCAAAAAAGGATACTACAGAGGTTACTAAAACGGTTCAAAAGGCTGAAGTTCAAAAACCTGTCGTAAAACCAGTAGTAAAAGTTGCTGAAAAAAATACAAATACCATAAAAGAGGCTGTGAAAAATGTTGATGTAAAAAAAGTAGTTAAAGAAACTACCCAAAAAGTTAAAGAAATAACAAAAGTAGTTGTCGAAAAAACCAAAGAGGCCACAAAAGCTGTTAAAGAAATGGCAAATGTCGATACCGCAAAAGTTGGAGCTGACATAAAAAATATGGAAAGTAAAGTAAGTAACGCCATGGGCATGATGCAAACGACTCCTGCTAAAACATCAGTAGATGGAGCTTCTTTATTTGCTTCAAAATGCTCTTCTTGTCATGGCAAAAAAGCTGAAAAACACGCTCTTGGAAAATCTGAAATTATAGCAGGATGGACTAGTGATAAAGTAAAAAAAGCCTTACATGGCTATAAAAATGGAACTTTTGGTGGATCTATGAAAGTAATCATGAAAGGTCAAGTTAGCAAATTGAGTGATGCAGATATTTCAGCATTAGCAACTTTTGTATCTAAACAATAATAGACTTCTTGCAAGAAGTCTATTATTGTTTTGCCCAGCGTGCTAAAAATTGGTTTAATTGATTTGCAAACTCGTGGGCATCTTTTTTTTCAAAGGGAGTAGGACCTTTTACTCTCTCCCCGCTTTCTCTTATCTCTTGCATTAGATTTCTCATCGCAAGGTATTGCTTTATATTATTTTTGCTATATAGTTCGCCTCTATGATCAATCGCATGAGCATTTTTATTTATAATCCTATCTGCTAGTGGAATATCGGCTGTGATGACCAAATCGCCCTCTTGCACCATATCCACTATATGATTATCAGCTTCATCAGCTCCCAAGTCTACTATTTTATAGGTTACATTTTTTGATTTTCCTATGCTTATCTTTTTGTTTGAAATTACAATGCTTTCTAAGCTAAGCCGCTCAATCGCTCTTAAAAGTATAGGCTTTAGCAGATTTGGAAAAGCATCACCGTCTAAAAATAATCTCATATTAACCTTTTTCGATGGTTATACACCAGCCACCTGTTTTTTCTTCCTCTTTTGATAAGACTTTATGACCCTCTTTTTCAACTGAACCTGGGAGATTTTTTATAGCTGAGCCATCATCAATAAAAAGCTCCAAAATATCACCTCGTTCCATGCCTGCCAAAACTAACTTTGTTTTTGCAAAATTAACAGGACAAACTATCCCCCTAAAATCTTCTATTATTTTTTTCATTTTACATTCTCCTTTTAATTAAAGCAAAGCTTCATTTAAAATTCCTCTCACTGAAGCTTTGATTTACATCAAGAATTAAGTATTTACACTTATGCCTCACAAACTCTCTGTTCATAATCACTTAATTTTTTTATACCATTTTTCCCACACACTCTACACTCTGGATTTTTCACAAATTTAACTTTATCAAAATCCATACTAGCAGCATCAACTATAAGTAGTTTGTTGCTCAAGAGTTCGCCTGTACCTATTATGTATTTGATAGCTTCTGTAGCTTGAATGCTTCCGAGTATCCCAGCAATGCTTCCTAACACTCCGGCACTCGAACATGTAGGAACACTATCCGCTGGTGGAGGGGAGTCAAATACACAGGCATAACAAGCAGAAACATGTGGCACTATCGTCATAGTTTGAGCTATAAATCTTAAAATTCCACCATGCGAAAATGCTTTATTTGCCAAAATACAGGCATCATTTATCAAAAATTTTGTTGCAAAATTATCTGAGCCATCTATGATAAAATCATAAGATGATACTATATCTAAAATATTTGCTGCATTTAAAAATTCGTCATAAGTTATAACGATTATATCTGGATTTAAGGCTAACATTTTATTTTTAGCCGATACTGTTTTGAGAGCTCCAATGTCATTTGTTGTGTGAATTATTTGTCTTTGCAAGTTACTAAGTTCAACTTTATCTCCATCAGCAATTCCAATAGTTCCAACACCAGCAGCTGCAAGATACAGTGCAGCTGGGCTTCCAAGTCCTCCTGCGCCTATAATTAAAACTTTTGAATTCAAAAGTTTTAATTGACCCTCTATACCAATTTCTTTAAGTATAATATGCCTAGCATATCTTTCTACCTCATTATCTGTAAAATCTGTTTTTATCATTTTTGTCCTATTATATTAGAAAATCTTATCATATTTACAACAATCATTATTGTATCCAAGGTAATTAAACTTGTCAATCAAATTTATACAACATGTGATATAATATGCGTTTTTAAAAGGAGATAGTTAAATGAAATGTTCTAC
This sequence comes from uncultured Campylobacterales bacterium, assembly GCA_964650375.1. Lineage (GTDB taxonomy): Bacteria > Campylobacterota > Campylobacteria > Campylobacterales > Sulfurospirillaceae > JAADIZ01. Next base: position 33,083 of record CAZYTB010000007.1, read on the forward strand.
GCGAAGCGTAAGCTTTCTCACAGAGAGTGGCAAGCACAAGAATGTGAGGAATTTTTGTTGGGCTTTACTCAATAAAAAGGAGACAGTCAGATGAAATTTTTATACTCTAGCGGGTCACATTTTAATCTTGCAAATTTGATTACTTTCTCAAACATAACAGCTGGTTTGATTGCTACTTATCTAATATCTCAAAATATTTTCTTATGGGCTGCTGCTTTTGCCTGGCTTGGAGGTGCGTTTGATATCTTGGATGGAAAAGTTGCTAGAAAATACAATCTTTCGGCTGAATTTGGCGTACAACTAGATAGTTTTGCTGATTTTCTGAGCTTTGTTTTGGTGCCTGTATTTTTCATTTTTCAAGCAATTTATCTGACTTATTTTAGTGGATTTCCGCTTTTTCTAGCAGGAATTGTGAGTATTTACTATGTTGTATCTGGTCTTAGAAGATTAATTCAATTTAACATAAATGCCGATGCAGGAGAAGTTGCAAAATATTTTATAGGAGTTCCAACACCACTTGGGGCTATACTGTTATGGTTGTTGTATTTAGGAAATCTTTTTAATATATTACCTAATTTTTCAATTATAATTCTAATGGCACTTGCGGCTTGGAGTTTAAATTCTAAGATTAAAGTCTCTCATCCTTAAGAATATGTAGAATAAAGTAGTAGGTTATACATGAGTTTATTTCGTATCATATTTGCCATAATTGCAACTTTGGTTTTATTTGGAATAAACTTCTATGTATATCGAAGGTTTTTATCAAAAATAAATTTTTTAATAAAATATGCTCGTTTTCTAAAATACTCTTCCATACTTTTTAGCTTATTAGAAATGATATTTTTCTTAACATTGCGTTCAGGCAATATGAATAGTGAATTGTTTGCTTTATTCTCATCTTTGATTGGTATTTCTTTTATGCTATTTTGCGTATCAATTTTGTACGATATTTTTCATATATCTTTAAAAAAAGCAAAATTTAATAACTCAAGAAGAGTAATGCTAAAAACTATACTTGATATAACTATGCTCATATTTGCAGTATCTTACATGTTGAAAGGTTTTATCAATGGTTTCAAAGACCCGGTCATACGAGAAGTTGATATAGAAATAGCTAATTTAGAAAAAGAAATGTCCATCGTCCAAGTCAGCGATGTTCACTTGGGCGAAAGTTTAAAAAAAGATTTTTTTGACAGGATTGTAAAAAAAGTAAATACACTTGATGCAGATATAGTTGTCCTGACAGGAGATTTGCTAGATTTATCAGTAGATGAAATCAAAGACACTTTGGATAGCGTGAAAGATATAAAAAGTAAATTTGGAGTTTATTTTGTAAGTGGAAATCATGAGTATTATCATGGTGTTGTGAAAATTTGTGAATTTTTACGCACATTGGGCATAAGAGTGCTCACAAACGAAAATCTGGTAATAGCTGAAACAATAAACTTAGCGGGAATTACTGATTTAAGTGGAAGAAGATTTCATATCTTAGAGCCAGATTTAAAAAAAGCTCTCTTAGGCACAAGGGATGATTTACCAACCATATTATTGGCACATCAACCAAAAATTACCAAAGAATTAAAAAATGAAAAGATAGATTTGATACTGAGCGGTCACACTCATGGTGGGCAAATATTTCCTTTTGGACTTTTAGTTTTATTAGACCAACCATATCTAGCAGGATTATATCAACATTCAAAGAAAACGCAAATCTTTGTCAATATCGGAGCAGGCTACTGGGGACCGCCTATTAGAGTATTAGCTCCCAGTGAAA
>CAZYTB010000008.1:0-10126 GCA_964650375.1 uncultured Campylobacterales bacterium
TTTTTTTGTTGAAATTCTCTTGCATGGTAAATCTAGTGCCCAAGAGAATACTTTTCTTATATCCTTCTTCTCTAAGTGCTTCTGCTGTTGCTTCAGCTATATGTATGATTGGTATATCTATTTCTTGCTGTATAATATCTACTACTTTATGCATAGTATTTGTACAGATTAGTATAAAATCCGCTCCTGCAACTTGTAGTGATTTTGCATATTCTGCCAATACTTGTCCTGCTTCATCCCATTTTCCAGCTCTTACTAGTTTTTGCATTTTATCATAATCAACTGATTGCATAACAATTTTTGCATTATGAAATCCACCAAGTGAATCTCTTACACCCTCATTTAAAAGTTTATAATAACTAAGTGTTGATTCCCAGCTCATGCCACCTAGTAATCCTATAGTTTTCATTTTTAGTACTCCAATTTCTTGAAAATATCAATCAATTCTAATGATAGCTCTTCCAAAACTTTTACCCACTAACATATTGTCAATCAATGAAGGCAATTCTTCTAAAGTATGTTCGTGTATTATATTTGTTAGATCTACTTTCCACTCATTTGCTAACTTGTTCCATAGAGTTTTTCTAAAATTATTTGGGATTTGTGCAGAGTTAATTCCTAAAAGATTTATACCTCTAAGTATGAAAGGAAATACTGTAGTATTTAAATTTGGTGAACCAACTAATCCACAGATTGCTACGCTGCCTTCTGGTTTTATTTGCTTTAATATATTTTCTAATAATTCTCCACCAACAACATCAATAGCGCCATCATAAATTGGTGTTAAAAGTGGTTTTTTAGTATGTACTTCAAAATCATCTTTAGATACAATTTTATCTGCCCCAATAGAAGTTAAAAAGTCTTTTTTATCTGCTTTTGAACTTAGAGCAGTTACTTTAAAACCAAGGTGAGAAAGCAGTTTTACGCTAAAACTCCCAACAACTCCCGTTGAGCCTGTAACCAAGATGTTATTGCCTTCTTTTTGTCCATTAGCTATTAATTTATATGTGCCGATTGCAGCAGTTAATCCAGCAGTCCCAATGGCTGTGGCTTCTTTAAGTGTGAGAGTCGCAGGAAGAGGTATCACCCACTCTTGTGGCACACTTATATACTGGCTAAATGCTCCATTTGTGTTCATTCCTAAATCAAAGCTGGTGACTATCACTTTATCGCCAACTTTAAATTTATCACTCTTACTTCGCTCTACTATTCCAGCCCCGTCAATCCCGGGAGTATGAGGGTATTTTCTAGTTACCCCTTTGTTTCCAATCGAACTCAAAGCATCTTTAAAATTTAATGCACTATATTTTACGCGAATAAGAACATCGTTCGTGTCTAAATCTTTAAGCGATAACTCTTTTATGCTTTTAATAAATTTTCCATCAACTTCTTCTACATGTAGAGCTTTATATATCATTGTAATATCCTTTTTGACCTATTGACAGCCTTCACATTCCAAACTTCTATCAGCTACATCAAGTTTGTTTTCTGGCGATTGACTTCTTAAATAATATGTTGATTTTATACCTAATTTCCAGCCTAACATGTAGATATCATTTAAGTATTTTCCACTTGCTTTATCTAAGGTTATAAAAATATTTAAGCTTTGTCCCTGGTCTATCCATTTTTGTCTAATTGCTCCTGCTTTTATAAGCAATCTTTGATCTAAGTCATACGCCGGAGTATAATAACTCCAAGTCTCAGGGCTTAGTTTCGGAACAACAACAGGAATCATACCAGATAAGTTTTCTTCAAACCACTTTCTCTTATACACAGGCTCAATAGTTTGCGTGGTGCCCACGAGTATGGAAATAGAACTAGTAGGAGCTATCGCCATCAAGTATCCATTTCTCATACCATGTTTTTTTACTTTTTGGCGCAATTCTTCCCAATCACAACTATACCCAAACAATCCGCCACGATCTACTAACTTCTTTGCTTCTTCGTTAGCGCAATCTATCGGAAATATTCCTTTGCTCCATTTTGAGCCTTCAAAATCGGGGTATGTACCTTTTTCTATGGCTAAATTAGATGAAGCTTTTATCACATTGTAGCTAACAAGTTCCATGATTTCATCGATTTTGCTAAAGTGATCATAACTTCCCCACTTTATTGCACTCTCTGCTAACATCTGAGCCTCACCCATAACCCCAAGTCCGATTGAGCGAGATTTTAAGTTAGTGTGTTTGACTTTTGCGTGAGGATAAAAATTGAGGTCTATTACATTATCAAGCATTCTAGCGGCAATCGGCACAATCCTTTCTATGTCTTCTTTAGTGTTGATTTTTGAAAGATTTATGCTTGCCAAGTTGCATACTGCTGTTTTTCCTTCCTCCATCTCTTTTTCAACTATGAACACTCTTTTGTTTTCTATACTGTCAAGTGCAGTGATTTTTTTTGCATCTTTTTTTATTGAGCCGTTTACTATAACTTTTGCATCTTCTTTAAATGTTGCAACGCTTCCGTCTTCAAAAGTAACTTTTGTCTTATAATAATTTGGTTCCGTATTTTGGAATATTTCTGTGCATAAATTAGAGCTTCTGATAATTCCGCTGTGATTATTAGGATTTACTTTATTTGCATTGTCTTTAAAACATAAAAAAGGACTTCCGCTCTCAAAATAGCTAAGAAGAATTTTTTTCCACAAATCTTTTGCTTTTATATACTCTTTTGATATGCTTTCATCTTTTTCATATTCGAGGTATTTTTTTTCAAATTCTTCACCATAAATCGAGGATAGGTCACTAACTTCTGCCGGGTCAAATAGAGTCAAGATGGCATCTTCTTCAACTCTTTTCATAAATAAATCATTTATCCAAAGTGCTGGAAAAAGGTCATGTGCTCTTCTCCTCTCCTCTCCAGAGTTCTTTTTTAGATCCAAAAAGTCAGATATATCCATATGCCACGGTTCAATATATACAGCAATTGCACCTTTTCTAGTACCTAATTGATCTACAGCGATTGCTATGTCGTTTGTTATTTTTAAAAAAGGTATGATTCCGCCTGCTGCATTTTTGTGACCATCAATCATGCCACCCATTGAACGCACTAAATTCCAATCCCAACCAATCCCACCACCAAATTTGCTAAGAAGTGCCATCTCTTTGTAGGAGTCAAAGATGCCTTCTATATTATCAGGGGTGCTTCCGATGTAGCAAGAGCTTAATTGGTGTCTTGGAGTCCTTGCATTTGATAAGGTTGGCGTTGCTAGCATTACTTCAAATTTTGATATTAAATCATAAAACTTTTTAGCCCAGTCTTGAGAGTTTAACTCATTCTGAGCAAGAAACATGGCTATTGCCATAAACATGTGTTGTGGAAGTTCTATAGGAACTCCTTTTTTATTCTTGATTAGATATCTATCATGTAGTGTTTTTACGCCAAGATAGGTAAACTGCAAGTCTCTCTCTGGTTTTATATAAGCATCTAAATCATCTAAATCATATTTGTCTTTAAGCCCTAAAAGAATTCTTCCCTTTTTCTCGCCTCTTTCAAAATACTCGCTTAATTTGCAGTATCCAGTAAATTTATTTACTCTGTGGTATAAATCATACAAAAATAATCTAGCAGCAACAAAAGTCCAATCTGGTCTATCTATATCTATCTTATCCACGGCTGTTTTTATAAGAGTCTTTTGTATCTCTTCGGTGGTGATTTTATCTCTAAATTGTATCTTAGCATCTACTTCTAACTCACTTTGGCTGACATTTTTCAGCCCTTCTACTGATGATACTGTATATTTTTGAATTTTAGAAATATCAAGTGCTTCTATTCTTCCATTTCTTTTTTGTACTGTTAGCATAAATACTTTCCTATTTTTTTATTTAAAACTGACCTTTACTCACAAACAGGAGCAAAGCCCCTATTTGTAGCAGGGACACAAGTGTTCTTTGCAACCCCCTAAAGCTACCCACTTTGTGGGAGAATAAGAGATTTTTACGCAATTTTTGTGCGTAAGGTCAGTTGAATACTCTGCTAAAAATGTTATCAACATTTTTAGTGTAATAACTATAATCAAAACATGCTTTTATCTCATCTTCGCTAAGTTTTTCTCTTAGGTCAATATCCATTAAAAGATTTTCCAAAAAAAGACTTTCTCCGTTTTTGTTAAGAGCAGGTTTTCCAACTTGAAGATCAGCCCATACTTTCATCGCATTTCTCTGGACTATCTTATAAGCATCTTCTCTGTTAACTCCACGAGAGGGAAGTTCAAGTAAAACTCTTTGAGAAAAAACCAGTCCACCTGTCAGGTTGAGATTTTTTAGCATATTTTTAGGATATACTAGGAGTTTTTCTATAATCCCGGTTAATCTGTGAAGCATAAAATCAGTAGTGATAAACCCATCTGGAAGTGTAAATCGCTCTACCGAACTGTGACTGATGTCTCTCTCATGCCATAGTGCTACATTTTCCATAGAGGGCATTGCATAACTTCTTATCATCCTGCAAAGTCCAGTTACATTTTCACTTAAAACTGGATTTCTCTTGTGAGGCATGGCAGAGCTTCCTTTTTGACCTTCACTAAAAAACTCTTCTGCTTCATAAACTTCCGTTCTTTGATAGTGCCTAATGGCAACCGCAATTTTTTCACAACTAGAAGCAAGAAGAGCAAGTGCATTCATCAAGTTTGCGTATCTATCTCTTTGTATTATTTGATTTGAAACAGGTGCTGGGCTAAGCCCAAGCTCTTCACAAACAAATTCTTCGAGTTCCATTGGAGAGTGGGCCATATTTCCCATAGCTCCACTTATTTGACCTACACTTATAACCTTAAGCGCTTGCTTTAAATTTTCTAAATTTCTTTTTATTTCGTCATACCAAATAGCAATCACCAAACCAAAGGTTATAGGCTCACCGTGTATGCCATGGCTTCTACCCACCATAATAGTTTTTTTGTGTTCCATTGCTCTTTTCTTAAGAGCACTCATAAGCTTTTGCGCATCATCAATTATAAGTTCAAGAGAATCTTTCATTTGCAAAGCAACAGCAGTATCTATACAATCTGAGCTAGTCATACCATAATGAACCCATCTGCTCTCATCACCAAGGCTTTCCGATATGCTTGTTAAAAACGCTATAACATCATGTTTTGTTTTTTTCTCTATTTCATCAATTCTGTCTATATTAAATGCGGCATTGTCTATAATCTTTTGACAATCATCATCTGGGACAAGTCCTAATTTATTCCAACCCTTAACAGCTGCTTTTTCGACTTTTAACCAAGCATCATATTTTGCTTGTATGGTCCACTTTTGTTTCATTTCATCTCTGGCATAGCGATCTACCATTATAGTGTTCCTTAATATAAAATTTGCTATTGTGTCAGCATAATTAGAGTATTTATTTTATCTAATGAAAAGTTAAAAAAGGGTTAAAAACTAAGTGGGATATATTAAAAAAAAATTCTTCATCAATGAGAAGATTAAAGCATATAAGTTTTTGATAGATAATTTTGATTGCTCTATGCGCGAAGCTCAAAAATGGATAGACAAAAAAAGATTGACAAAAGACGGTGAGACTGTACAAGTAAAGAATAAGCCAATAAATGGAAATGTAGAAGTGATCGTATTTCAACCAGAACCGATGGAAAATATGCCAATATTTGAAACTGATGATTTTGCTGTTTTTGAAAAACCAAGTGGAGTATTGGTTCATCCAAATAAAATTTCTAGCGAATATACTTTAAATGATGATATTAAATTTTTATTTGGTAAAGATGCAAATGCTGTTCATAGAATAGACAAAGAAACGAGTGGTTTAGTAATGGTAGCTAAAGATAAAAATACAGAAATTACTTTAAAAAAGATGTTTGAAAACAGGGAGATAAAAAAAGAATATTTAGCATTAGTTGATGGAGAGATTAAAGTTTCTCAAAATATTGATGCTGATTTAAAGATGAATCTAAAAAAATCTATCATAAAAATAAAAGCCCATGTTGTGAGTTATGGTTTAAAATCAGTTACACAAGTTGAGCCCCTAGAGTACATAAAAGATAAGAATGTAACGCTCATCAAAGCAAAACCATTGACTGGCAGGACGCATCAGATAAGAGCACATATGTTTCATGTGAAACATTGCATAATAGGCGATCCAATTTATGGGGTAGATGAAAAGGATGTCAAAAGATTTTTAGAGGGAAAAATGGATGAAGCTGAAAGACTAAAAATAGCAGGAGCTAAGAGGTTGATGTTGCATGCAAATGTTTTAAGATTTAAACATAAAAATATTGAGTATAATATAAAAAGTAAAATAAATATAAAAGAGGTTTTTTATGAATAGTGTAATTTTAGATGGTGATAGTGTCACGCCAAGTAAAGTTGTTTGCGTGGGTAGAAATTATGTAGAGCATATAAAAGAATTAAACAATGAAGTGCCTACTTCCATGGTACTTTTTATGAAACCAAATAGTGCGATAAGTGATGAACTGAGCACTCGAGGTATAGAGCTTCATTATGAAGGAGAAATTTCTTTTATGATTAAGAATTCCCACATTAGCGCAGTTGGCTTTGGTTTGGATTTGACGAACAGGTTATTGCAAAGCGAGTTGAAGAAAAAAGGTCTTCCATGGGAGCGAGCAAAAGCTTTTGACGGTGCTGGAGTCTTCAGTGATTTTGTTAAAATTGAAGAAGACGATATCAACAGATTGAATTTAAAACTTTATATCAATGATGAATTAAGACAAATAGGCGGCGCTGAACTGATGATTTACGCACCAACGGTAATTTTAGAAGAAATATCTACATTTTCAACTTTAGAAGATGGTGATATCGTTATGACTGGTACTCCAAAAGGAGTAGGAGTATTTAAGGCTGGAGATAAATTTGTAGGTGAGATATATATAGGTGACCAGTTAATATTAAGTAAATCTTGGATAGCAAAATAATGCTATTCCAGATTTTAATAAGAGATATAGTCTCACTCTTTATCTATAAAAAGTACTTTAATTATTCCTAATAAAGAAATTATTACAAAAACTGCCAAAAATACACCTTCACCAATATCAACTATGCTCATTCACTTTCCTTTCTGTCTTTAAGTTGTCCACATGCTGCACTTATATCTAATCCTTTTGATTCTCGAATGGTGCATAATACCCCGTGTTTGATTAGATATTCTTGAAATTCTACAACTTTTCTAACTTCAGGTCTTTGAAATTCACTACCGGAATGAGGGTTGAAAAATATAAGATTTACTTTTGCTTTTATTCCATTCAAAAGCTTTACAAGTTTTTTTGCACTTTTTATATTGTCATTTACGCCTTTCATAACCAAATATTCAAACATGACTTTTTTCCTAGCATCTATTGGAAACGCTTTTACTGCATCTATGATAGACTGTATGTTGTAAGCTTTGTTGATAGGCATAAGTTTCTCTCGTAATTCGTCATCTACCGCATGTAGCGATATAGCTAGTAAAACTCCAAGATTCATAGCCCCAAGCTTTTTTATCTGCGCACTTAAGCCACTGGTAGATATAGTTTGCCTTCTTGGTGATATAGCCAATGCATCAGGGTCTGAAAATATTTTTACTGCTTTTTGAACATTATCTAGATTGTCAAGCGGCTCACCCATGCCCATAAATACTATATTTACTCTTCTATTTTCTCTTATGCCATTTTCTTTTTTTATTATAGATACCTGAGATGTGATTTCTCCTGGTGTTAAATTTCTTAAAAAACCACTTTTGCCAGTCAGACAAAAAACACACCCTATTTTACATCCAACTTGTGACGAAATACAAATTGTGTATCTTGCTTGATGTATAATTTCACCACTCTCTCCAATTTGTTCCTTTTTCATTGGAAGTAAAACAGATTCTACGGTTTTACCATCAAATAAGGAGAAAAGATATTTTTTACTTCCATCAGCGCTCTCTTCAACCGCCGCTATTCTCAATGGTTTAAAATGGTATCTTTCGTCTAATTCTTTCCTTAAGTCTTTTGGCAAATTTTGCATGTCTTCAAATGAATCTACATTTTTTTTATATATCCACTCATAAATTTGTTTTGCTCTAAATGAGGGATTAATTATCTGTCCCAACTCTTCTTTTGTGTAATCCAGTATGTCAATTTTATTCATTTTTACTCATTATTTTGTTTACATGTAAGGTTAGTAATTCTTTGGCTTTTTTATGGTTTATCTTAAAATTATCATGTGCAAACTCATCACAATAGTTAGTCACAACAAATAATCCTAAAGCTGGTAAATTAAATTTCTTTGCTATCGTTAGTATGGTATAAAACTCCATATTTTCGAGTTCCATATCAAGTTTTAAAAACTCTTTTGAGATTTGTTTGTTAGTTGTGATGTAATTACTAGAGTTAACTAATGCATAATTATTGTTAGTTGTTTCACATGAAACATTTAATCTCTCAACTGTGACCTTGTTATCTATAGGTGTATAACATGTGTTAGAAAAAAATCCTGTTTCAATATTTGTAGCATTGTATGAATAGACTACATCAAATGGTTTAAAATTGCCGTAACTTCCAGCCGTTCCTATGAATAACAAAGACTTAGGCTTCTCTTCTAAAATTAATTTTGTAAGATTTATACTGCTTTCTATTAGTCCAACACCTATAGGTGTTGCGAAATCAAATATTTCATTATTGCCGGCACTTAAAATTTTCATATTCTTACAGCAATCTCTTTAGCTCTAAGATATCGCTTGAGATCCATTATGTCAATCTCTTTATAATGAAATATAGAAGCAGCAAGTGCAGCATCAGCACCATTTAAAAAAGCATCTTTGATATGTTCCATTGTTCCAGCTCCACCACTTGCTATAATGGGAATGTCTAATATTTCGCTCATTTTGTGAGTCAATTCTATATCATAACCATTTTTGACACCATCACAATCCATAGAAGTCAAAAGTATCTCTCCTGCCCCTCTTCTTTGAGCCTCTTCAGCCCACTCTAATGCGTCAAGCCCTGTATCAACTCTACCACCATTTATGTAAACATGCCAGCTATCCCCGCTCTTCTTTGCGTCAATAGCTACGACTATACACTGTGAGCCAAATCTTTTTGAAGCTTCATTTATGAAATCAGGATTTTTTATCGCATGAGAATTTATACTTATCTTGTCGCAACCTACTTGAAGGAGTTTATAGATATCTTCCAAAGTTCTTATGCCACCACCAACGGTTAGTGGAATAAAAACTTCACGCGCAACTTTTTCAACGATATCTACGATAGTATCTCGTTTTTCATGGCTTGCTGTAATATCTAAAAATGTGATCTCATCAGCACCCTCTTTGTTATATCTTTTAGCAACTTCCACTGGATCACCAGCATCTTGAAGCCCTACGAAGTTAACACCTTTTACAACTCTGCCATCTTTAACATCCAAGCAAGGTATAATTCTTTTTGCAAAATATTCCATTCATTTCTCCTAGTAAAATATTATCCAAATTAAGAGAAAAAATGGCTGAATTTATACTATTTTGAATTTGAGTTTTCAAAATCAAGGAGATATTCTTTTATATCAAGCCCGCCACCATATCCAGTTAGTTTACCAGACTTACCGATGACTCTATGGCAAGGAACGATGATAGATATAGGATTAGCCCCATTTGCTCCACCAATAGCCCTTACAGCTTTAGCATTGCCGATATTTTGAGCTTGTTCGCCATAACTGATAGTTTTACCATAAGGAATATCAAGTAAAGCCTTCCAGGCAGATTTTTGAAATTCAGTTCCATTAAATAACAAAGGAATATCAAAATCTTTTCTAAGCCCAAGAAAATACTCATCTAATTGATTTTGAGTTTCAATAAGAATATCATTGTCTTTTTCAATCAAATTAGTAAATCTATCTTTCAACCTATCCCATCCAACGCTAGGTGTTAAACCAACTAAATGCTTAGCAGAAGCAACTATATAAAGTATCCCGATTGGTGAATCCATCTTTTTAAAGTAAGTTCTCATGTCAATTGTCCAATGCTAATTTTATATTCGAGTGAAATAAGTAGTTTGATAATCTACAAATTTTAACACAAAAAATATATTAATATTTTATCTAAATATTTTTATTAAACATACATATATTTTAATTATTTTTAAATAAGTAAAAAAATAGTAAGATACATTAAAAAGTGGAGATTCACTCACAGGGGAGTTTGC
>CAZYTB010000008.1:10226-34240 GCA_964650375.1 uncultured Campylobacterales bacterium
CAGGGGAGTTTGCAGGAGTGAATCAAAAATTTTATTGAAATGTCATAAATAAAATTTAAGCAAATTTCACTTAAATTTTGATACAATGATATATAAATTAATTATTGGAGTTTATTATGAAAACATTAATATTGCAAGTTCAAGATAATTTTATTCCAAATTTATTAGATTATTTAGAACAATTTAAGGATGAAGTTACAATACAAAAAGATAAAAATTTAGAAAATGACCCATATTTTTATAAAAGACAAAAAGAATTATATAAAATAAGAGATAATATTAAAAGTGGTAAAAGTCAATTAATATCATTTGAAGATTTTGAAGACAGAACAAATCAATTTGAAAAAGAACTTGAACTAAAATATGCAAATTAAACTTGATAAAAGGTTTGAAATCAGTTTTAATTTAATTCTAGAATATATAGCAAAAGATAAATTATCAGCCTCGAAAAAATTCAAAAAAGATTTATTTGAACAAATAAAAAATTTGCCAAATTACCCATATAAATTTAGAAAATCATTTTATTTCAATGATGATGAAATTAGAGATATGACTTTTAAAAAATATACAATTATTTGTGAAGTTGATTTAGACAATAATTTAATGATAATTCTAAATATATTCAATAAAAATAAACCTTCATAGTAAGGGAAAAGGGGACAATTTCTACCTTTCAACCCGTTTAAGTAAAAAAATAGTAAGATACATTAAAAAGTGGAGATTCACTCACAGGGGAGTTATTCAGCGAAGTTGTTAAAAGTGGCATAAATATTCAAGAGTAATTTAAAAGAACATTAAATAAATTTGTATCAAATAAAAATAGCTATATGCAGTCACAGCAATATAAAGACGATAAAAAATATTTCAATGATACATTTGATGAGATTGAAAGTGGAAAAATTGAGCTAATTCCTTTTGATGATGAATTAAGTGGGCTTGACAGTTTTATAGACAATGTTAAATAGATGCAAATTGTAAAAAGCATTAAATTTATAAGCAATTTAGAGATATTTTATATTTTATCGCACTTGATAATAAAGAAGTTGCTAAGAATTTCAAAAATGAATTGATTAGAAAAGTGAATGATTTAGTTGATGTGCCTTTTAAACTTAGACAATCAATCTACTTTGATGATGAGAATATAAGAGATTTAATTTTTAAAGGCTATGTAGCACCTTATAAAATAGATAAAAATAACAACCAAATTATCGTTATCGGCATAAATAAATATAGAGCTGATTTGTAAAATAACACGATAAAGCAAGGGACTGGTGACATCTTTTCAGGACAAATAGGGACAGGATAGGCTTACTTTAATTCTAATTTAGTTAATGATGGATTAAATAAGTTACACCCCATCATATAATATGAAAAAGGAGTCTAATATGTCAATTATTAGCGAGACACCAAAACCACCATATTATGCGGTTATATTTACATCAATAAAAATTGATCAGGATAAGGGTTATGATAAAATATCGAAAAGAATGGTTGAGTTAGCAGCTTACTCAGAAGGATTTTTAGGCATTGAATCAGCAAGAGAAGACCTGGGAATCACTGTATCGTACTGGAAAGATGAAAAATCAATAATAAAATGGAAAGCCAATTTTGAACATCAAAAAGCGCAAAAACTAGGGAAAGAGATTTGGTATAAAAAATATAAAATTAGAATTTCAAAGGTAGAGCGAGATTACGAGTTTTAGGCAAACAGTCTAAAAGTAGAATCAAGTGGAACAGGATTAAAGGGCTTTTTCCTCATTGTCAAATTCTAAACTTGGTAATCCATACAAAAGAAAATTTTTAAATATAAGACCCATGAAGTGTATATTTAAGCGTAAGTCCTATATAATATTACAATTAAACAAACCAAATAAAGGAGAAATTATGGCAAAAGGTAAAGATGTTCAAAAAACAGTCAAAAAAAAATCTGAAAAAACATTGAAAGAAAAACGAGCTGATAAAAAGGCGAAGAAATCTCTAAAAGGATAATATTTCACTTTTTGTTTACTTCACTTTTTGATAGGCGGGGTCAAATTTTAATTAATTAAAATTTATCATCAACATAATTTATGCTTTATGATAAAATACGATATAAAACAATAAAGGAGTATGCTGTGAGCGATAAAACTCTAGGCGTCACTGTCAGCAGTTATATTATGGATTTACAGCGTGAGTTTCCTGAGGCTTCGGGAGATCTTACAGGTTTACTAAATGAGCTGATAGTTGCTGCTAAAACCATCAATGCTGATGTTAATAAAGCGGGGCTTGCAAATATCCTTGGTATGGCCGGCAAAAAGAATATACAAGGAGAAGAAGTTCAAAATTTGGATGAATTCACCAATAATGAAATCAAAAGCCGAATGGAGAGATGTGGATATGTTTGTGCAATGGTTTCTGAGGAGGATGAGAATATCATCCCAGTAAAAGAGGGATATAGTGGCAAATACACACTCGCATTTGATCCACTGGACGGCTCTTCAAATATAGATGTCAATGTAAATATAGGAACTATTTTTTCTATTCATCGCCGCAACGAAGCAGATATTGGCGCGCCTTATACGATGAAACCAGGGACAGTAGAAGATTTTTTACAAAAAGGGAGCGAGCAGGTTGCTGCTGGATATATTATGTACGGCTCAAGCACGATGCTGGTGTTTACAACAGGAAGAGGAGTCAATGGTTTTACTCTAGATCCAAGTGTAGGTGAATTTTATCTTTCTCATAAGAATATAAAGATTCCTAAAACATGCAAATATTTAAGTGTAAATGAGGGAAATTATCGTTATTGGGATGATGATATGAAACAGTATATAGCCCATATAAAAGAGAAAAATATCTCGTCAAGATACATCGGCTCTCTAGTGGCAGATTTTCATAGAAACTTGATAAGCGGTGGTATCTTTTTATATCCTAAAGATAGTAAAGATCCATCAAAAAAACAAGGAAAATTGCGTTTATTGTATGAAGCAGCACCGCTTGCATTTTTGGTTCAGCAAGCAGGAGGAATGGCTGTGACTGATGATGGTACTGATATACTAGAAATTAAACCAACCAGTATCCATCAACGCACACCTCTTATCATTGGTAACAAAGATGTCGTGTCTGAGGCTGTAGAATTTTTGAAAAAAATGAAAGAAAACAGGGCTAAAAGCTAAATCTTGCAAGGAGATAAAAGCATAATATCATCAGCGATGGCTTAAGAGCAGTTATTGTAAGATAATTATTGATAGAGTTGGATATGGAAAGATTTAGCGATTAGCATATATAGGGTAAATAATGATTACATGTAAGCATTTGGAAAATGGCTTTGAGTATCTTGAAAATAACAAAGGAGGTGAAGTGACTTTGCGATTACGCGATACTCCTGAGAGTCTAAAACTTTGGCCATATCATTTTGAATTGCATTTAAATGTAGGTGTTTGTGATAACCTAACAATTGAGCTAACTACCACCAATACTGACACAAAAACTTTTAGTATTTCTCAGGCCCTTCATAGCTATTTTAACATCTCAGATATCACTAAAATCAGCATCACTGGTTTAGATACAAAACCCTATTTTGATGCCTTGACTAAACAGTTGTGCGTTCAACATGGAGAAATCACTTTTAATCAAGAAGTTGATTGTGTTTATCAAGAGTTAAATGCACCCATAATAATCAAAGATGAGAATCGAAATATAACCATCACTAACCAAAATTCTACTTCAGTTATCGTCTGGAATCCTTGGATTGAAAAATGCACTCAAATGAGCGGTATGAACCCTGATAGTTATAAAACAATGGTCTGCGTAGAGTCGGCTAATGTGCTAGAAGATTCTAAAATCATTTTGCCAAACCAATCACATACTTTAAAAACAATCATTCACACTAATTAAATCTCTATTTTTACGATTAACTTCACTCACTCACTCTAGTTTTTAAAAATATAATTATACTTAGATATGTTGAATTTGAACCATGTTTTAGATATACTCATCTTTATGAAAAATACAATATTAAAATCAAATTATAATGTTATTATCGTGGGCTCCGGCCCCGCTGGTTTGGGCGCTGCTTTTAAGATAGCCGAAAATTCAGATTACTCTGTTTTGCTTTTAGAGAAGAAGAAGATAAGTTCTGGCGGGTTAAGAAACGATTGCAAACAAAATTACACTTATCCTGTTGGGTTTCCATTTGAGCATTGGAAAAAAGAAGATGCAGATGTTTTACTTGAAGAAGTGAAAGAGCATTTAAACCCAAAACTAGAAACTAGAAACAATATCGACAAATATATGCGAAGAGCTGAAAAGATTGGTGTAAATATACTTTCAATCGATCAGGCACATGTGGGTACAGATAAGTCATCTGAGCTTATTGGTGATTTGATTGAGAAGCTAAAAGCTCTACATGTAGATGTGTCTTTAGAGACAGAAGTTGTGGAGATTTCAAAAGAGAAGAAAGAAATCGTTCTAGCCGATGAGACATTAATCACATTTGAAAACCTAATTTTAGCTCCTGGTCGAGCAGACTATGATTGGCTTCAAGAGCAGATGGGAAAACTTGGCGTTGAATTTAAGGACAATATCGTAGATATTGGTGTTCGAGTTGAGATGAAAGAAGAAAATTATCCAATTGTTAAAGACTATTATGACCCCAAAATTCTTTTTCCAAACAAAGTGAGAACTTTTTGTACTAACTCAGGGTGTGCCCACATCGTTAGGGAGAAGTATAAAGGATATTATTCAATCAATGGGCATTCTTTGTCAAAAGAAAATAAACGAAATGGACTTGTAAATTTTGCACTTCTTAAAACTATCCGGCTGACAGAACCTGTTGTCAGTGGCCAACAGTTTGGCAAGATCTTAGGAGAAATGGTTATGCAACTAAGTGGCGGCTCTGTAATCATGCAAAGAGTTGGCGATTTTAGATTGGGATCTAGAAGTAAAAAAGAAACATTTAACAGTGATTTGTACGACTTTAAGCCAACGCTAAAAAGTGCAGTAGCCGCTGATTTATCACTGAGCATGCCAGCAAAAATTTTGAGAGATATCTGGAAAGCCATGAAGATGCTTGACACAATAATTCCAGGAGTTTTGCATCCCTCAACAATAATCTATTACCCAGAGATAAAAACTTATTCAAATAAACCAAGTTTTATAGACAAAAATTTTATGATAAAAGACGGTTACTATATCATAGGAGATGGAGCAGGAACCAGTAGAGGAATAACCGCTGCTTGGGCTTCTGGCATACGCGCCGCTAATGGAATTTTGAAAAATAGTTGTTAGTCTGGTATGTATAAAATTGTAATATAAAATAAAAAAGTACGCATATCGAAAAAAGTATGGTATAATGCGCGCAATCTCAGCGTGCTTCGATCAACGACTGACTTCGTTTCTGTAATCTTCCGATAACCTTAACAACAAAATATTTTTTAGCCTAGATCGAGAAAGTTTAGAAACTTTTCGTAGGTTCATAACAAAGGCACAATAATGTCATTTACAACTCTGGGCTTATCAGCCCCAATTCTACGCGCTATCAAGGAAGCTGGCTATACCAAACCAACACCAATCCAAAAACAGGCAATCCCTATAATTCTTAGTAGAAAAGATATTTTAGCAGGGGCCCAAACAGGCACAGGAAAAACAGCAGGTTTTACACTTCCACTTTTACAATTACTTAGCGAGACTCAAAAAAGTAAAGGAAAATGCAAAGTTAGAGCACTTATCTTAACACCAACTCGTGAGTTAGCGGCACAGGTTGAAGAAAGTGTCGAGACATACGGAAAATATCTTCCCCTGACATCAACTGTTGTTTTTGGCGGAGTCGGCATCCATCCTCAAATAGCAACTCTAAGAAGAGGTGTTGATATACTTGTCGCAACACCAGGCCGATTGTTAGACCATGTTGGTCAAAAAACTGTTGATTTGTCACATGTGGAATATTTGATTCTTGATGAAGCTGATCGTATGCTTGATATGGGTTTTATCAATGATATTAAAAAAGTTTTGGCAATTGTTCCAAAACAAAGACAAAATCTGCTTTTTTCAGCAACATTTTCAAATGAAATTAAAAAACTTGCTGACAATTTATTGAATTCTCCAACTTTAATTGAAGTTGCTCGTCGTAATACAACTGTAGAAAGCATTGAACAAATAGTTCATCCAGTCGATAAAGCTAGTAAGCGTAAATTATTATCTCATTTAATCAAAACTGAAAAATGGAAACAAGTACTTGTTTTTACAAGGACCAAGCATGGTGCTAATCGTTTGAGCGAACAGCTTTCAAATGATGGCATAAGTTCTGCTGCAATCCATGGAAACAAAAGCCAAGGTGCCAGAACAAAAGCGTTAGCTAACTTCAAACAAGGAGCCGTTAGAGTTTTAGTTGCCACTGATATAGCCGCTAGAGGAATTGATATAGACCAATTGCCAAATGTCGTAAATTATGAATTACCCAATATCGCAGAGGATTATATACATAGAATTGGAAGAACCGGAAGAGCTGGAAATGGCGGAGTAGCAGTATCTCTTGTCTGCATAGACGAGCATGCGTATCTTGGTGGAATTGAAAAATTGATAAAACAAAAAATTCCAAAAGTTGTAATAGATGGTTACGCACCAGATAAATCAATAAAAGCTGAGCCAATCCAGCAAAGAAGTAGACAACGAACTGAAAGCAGATCTAGATCTAATAACCCAAATAAAAACTCTCAATCAAGAAGAGTTCAATCTAGATAACCTTAGAGTAATAAGCAAGGCCGTACAAAATCTTACTGTTGAGTGCGGCCTCATATTTTTGTAAGTATAATAAAGATAAAATGATACAAATATAAAGGTGGTCTGAAATTGATAGAGGCTAAGAAGAGATTTGGTCAAAATTTTTTAAAAGATGACACTGTACTAGATAAAATCATCCAATCGATGCCCCATGAAAAGCGAAAACTTGTAGAAATTGGGCCTGGCTTAGGTGATTTGACGCAACTGCTCTTAAGACAAAAATCTGTAAGAGCATACGAGGTTGATAGAAACTTATGCGTTCATTTGAGAAAGAAATTTCATAAAGAGATAAAAGAGAAAAAACTAAATTTAGTAGAGGCAGATGTTCTAGAGTACTTTGAAAAAGGCTCTTTGGAAGACGAGCCTTATGATTTGATTGCAAATTTACCATATTATATTGCAACAAAGATTATATTAGAAGCGCTAGCAGATAAAATGTGTAAATCAATGGTCGTAATGATCCAAAAAGAGGTTGCACAAAAATTCTCTGCCATTCCTAAAACTAAAGAATTTAGCTCTTTATCGATACTTTCTCAGAGTATAGCAGATGTAAAATTACTATTTGATGTGGATCCTAGCTCGTTTGAGCCAGCACCAAAAGTAGTTTCATCAATTTTGAAAATTGTAAAGAAAAAAGAATTTAGTGAAGACGAAAATTCTCTATTTGAAACTGTAAAAGATTTTAATGATTTTAAAAAGTATCTAAAAGTATCTTTTTCAAGTCCTAGAAAAACTTGGGTTAAAAATATATCTTCCGCTTACAATAAAAAAATAGCAAGAGAACTATTAGAGAAAAGTGGGATTTTAATAAATTCTAGACCTCATGAACTTTGCGTCACCGATCATCTTAATTTATTTAGGGAATTCCTAAAAATTAAGGTAAAAAATGCAAAAAAACAAGACAACTGAAACTGTTAATGAGCAACAAAAAGTAGCTAATAACACCAGTAAACAACAAGTAAATAGAGCCAATCACGGCCCTAAAGGCAATGCACAAGATGCATCAAACACACAAAATAAACCAAATGTACAGAATGCAACAAATAAACAAAATACTCAAAGAAAACCTAATCCAAATAGGCAAAACCGACAAAGAGTAAGCGCAAAAAATCAACCAAGCGTTCTTGATGGTCATGAAAAATGGCAAAAAGATATAAAAAATGCTATAGATGCAAATCATAAGATTCATAAAGACAGACTAGAAAAGTTTAATCTTCTAGACATGAGCACAAATGCAAAAATCAAAATTACTCCTCTTGGAGGACTCGGTGAAATAGGCGGCAATATCTCTGTAATAGAAACAGATACAAGCGCAATCATAATAGACATGGGGATGAGTTTTCCTACTGATGATATGCATGGTGTTGATATCTTGATACCAGATTTTACATATTTAAGGCAGATAAAAAAGAAGATAAAAGGCCTTATTATCACCCATGCTCACGAAGATCATATAGGAGCAATTCCGTATCTGTTTAAAGAGATGCAATTTCCGATATATGCAACTCCACTTCCTCTTGGCATGATTTCAAATAAATTTGAAGAACATAAACTTAAAGAATATAGGAAATTGTTCAGACCAGTTCAAAAGAGACAAGTAATTCAAGTTGGTGAATTTGGTATCGAATGGATACATATTACGCACTCAATTATTGATGCATCTTCTTTGGCGATTACTACACCTGCCGGTGTGATAATACACACTGGGGATTTTAAAATAGACCACACTCCGATAGATGGATATCCTACAGATTTGCATAGATTTGCAGAGTATGGAGAAAAAGGTGTTTTATGTCTCTTGAGCGATAGTACGAACTCTCACAAAGAAGGTATCACAAGAAGCGAGAGCACTGTTGGAAAAACATTTGATTATATTTTTTCAAAAGTGCAGGGAAGAGTTATCATGTCAACTTTTTCTTCTAATATACATAGGGTTTATCAAGCTATAGATTACGGGCTTAGATACGGTAGAAAAGTATGCGTGATAGGAAGGTCCATGGAGAGAAACCTTTTCACTGCTATTGATTTGGGTTATGTTAAGCTTGATAAAAATATATTTATAGATCCACATGAAGTAAATAAACACAACGATAAAGATGTCCTGATTGTTACAACAGGAAGTCAGGGCGAAACAATGGCTGCGCTTTATAGGATGGCAACAGATGAACACAGACATATTAAAATAAAACCAACTGATCAGATAATCATCTCTGCAAAAGCAATTCCTGGTAATGAGGGAAGTGTTTCAAAAGTGCTAAACTTTCTCATAAAAAGCGGAGCAAATGTGGCTTATCAAGATTTTAGTGAAATACATGTAAGCGGGCATGCGGCGCAAGAAGAGCAAAAACTCATACTCAGACTAGTGAAGCCAAAATTTTTCTTGCCAGTTCATGGTGAATATAATCATATCAACAAACATAAAGAAACTGCTATGTCATGTGGAATTCCATCTAAAAATATTCTTTTGATGAGCGATGGAGATCAGATAGAAATATGCCCAAAATATATGAAAAAAGTAAAAACTGTAAAAACTGGTAAAGTTTTTGTTGATAACCAATTGAATCAGAAAATTGCAAATGATGTTATCATAGACAGACAAAAGATGGCTGACTCCGGTTTGGTTATGGTAGTTGCTCAAGTTAATTTAAATGAGCATAAATTAGTAAGCAAACCAAGGGTTGTGAGTTATGGTTTGGTTTCTGATAAAGATGATAAAAAATTCTCTGAAGAGATGGAAGGTGTAATTGACCAATTTACAG
The DNA here is from genome assembly GCA_964650375.1 of uncultured Campylobacterales bacterium. Taxonomy (GTDB): domain Bacteria; phylum Campylobacterota; class Campylobacteria; order Campylobacterales; family Sulfurospirillaceae; genus JAADIZ01. The sequence continues at coordinate 19,745 of CAZYTB010000008.1, forward strand.
TAAATGCAAAAAAAGAGTTATTTCAAAATAAAAAAGCATTAGAAAACGAACTTAGACAAGTGCTTCGAAAACATATATATAGAACCATGAAAAAATATCCAACTATTGTACCAACAATATTTATGATGTAAGGCGGAACGGTGGATTTTAAAGAAATAGCAAGAGAAGTATTAAGACTAGAAGCAAAAGAGCTTCTAGACGCGGTTGATAAAATAGATGACGAAATGGAAAAAGCTGTAGAGCTTGTCGCTAATATAAAAGGTAAATTAATTATAACAGGAGTTGGTAAGAGTGGGTTGATTGGGGCAAAGATTGCAGCAACTCTTGCGAGTACTGGAACTAGCAGCTTTTTTATTCATCCAACTGAGGCACTTCATGGTGACCTTGGTATGATAGGTAAAGATGATGCAGTTTTGGCTATCAGTTATAGTGGCGAGAGCGAAGAGCTTATCAAAATACTTCCTCATATAAAAAGGTTTGATATACCATTAATTGCAATGGCAAGAGATAAAAATTCTTCTTTGGGTAGATATGGAGATGTGTTTTTATCCATAAATATTTCTAAAGAAGCTTGTCCATTAGATGCCGCTCCTACAACATCAACTACTCTGACGCTTGCTATGGGAGATGCGTTATCTGTTTGTTTGATGAAGAAAAAAGATTTTAAAAAAGAAGATTTTGCCTCTTTCCATCCAGGCGGAAGTTTAGGAAAAAGACTTTTTGTTAAAGTAAAAGATTTGATGAATACTGAGGACCTTCCGATAGCGCATGTTGATGCTAACTTAAAAGAAGCAATAGTTACTATGAGTGAGGGTAGACTCGGAAATGTCATGATAATAGATGATGAGCAAAAACTCTTAGCAGTTCTGAGCGATGGAGATTTAAGAAGAGCACTTATGCGAGAAGATTTTTCTATGAATGAAAGAGCTATTACTTATGCTACAAAAAACCCAAAAACACTTGAGGGAGAAAACTTGCTTGCAAGTGATGCTCTTGCTTTAATAGAAGCATATAAAATTCAATTATTAGCTATCGTGGATGAAAAACAAAAAATTATAGGGGTGTTACATATACACGATCTTATAGAAGCAGGTATAAAATAGTGAATCCAGTAAGATTAAATAAGATGATATCTTATAACACAAAACATTCTAGGCGAGAAGCCGACAAACTCATACAAGACGGACTAATTACAATAGATGGAGAAGTTGTAAAAGACTTATCTACTAAAGTTACTTTTGACAATAAAATTTTTATAAAAGGCAGAAGGCTTTATCAAAAGAAAAATTATTCTGTTATCGTTTATAACAAACAAAAAGGTGAGTTAGTTAGTAAAAAAGATGATCGTGGCAGAAAAACTATATATGACACTTTACCTTCCAGGTTTGCTCACTTTATGAGTGTTGGCAGACTTGACTTTACGAGTGAGGGTTTGCTTCTTTTGAGTGATGCTCCTGATATCGTATCTGCTTTAATGCATGGAGATTTGGAGAGGGTTTATTATGTCAAGATAAAAGGCCCGGTTACTGAACACATGCAAACTGCTATGAGAGAGGGGTTACATTTAGAAGATGCCAGTAAGGGCGGACACGAGATGAGTAGAGTTCGCTCCATGGATTTTGCACCATTTTTGGATTATAGAATTATAAAAAATACTCCAACTTACTCGACTATAAAAGTTGTTATAAATGAAGGTAAAAATAGAGAACTGAGAAGATTTTTTGGTTATTTTGATACAGAAGTTGCAGGATTAAAAAGAGTTAGTTATGGAAAAATTGATCTTGATATGTTAAAACCAGGAAAACATAGATTTTTAACCAACACAGAATATGACGCACTTAGAGATTACTTAGCTTATTCAAAAAAAGAAAAAGTAGAAGATTGATAAATAATTTAGCATTAAAATTTAGACCAAACAAGATAGAAGACATGTGCGGTCAAAGACACTTATGCGCGCAAGATGCGCCATTTAGAAAACTTTTAGAAAAACAAAGCATATCCCATTCTATCTTTTTTGGACCAGCAGGGGTTGGAAAAACAACTCTTGCTAAAATTATAGCTTCACAAATGGAACTTCCATTTTATGAGATGGATGCCACAAATATTAAAGTAGAAGAGATACGAAAAATACTCAAAAATCACAAAAATTCACTTGCAAAACCACTTATTTTTATAGATGAGGTTCACAGACTTTCTAAAACCCAACAAGAAGTACTTTTGGTTCCTATGGAAAATGCAGATGCTATCATCATAGGTGCTTCGACTGAAAACCCATATTTTACATTGACAAGCGGCATCAGATCTCGCTCCATGCTTTTTGAATTTTTTCCACTAGAAAATGAAGATTTGGAAGAGATTTTAAAAAAAACTGAAAAAGAGATGGATTTTAGGATAGAAAAAGATGCTAGAGAGTACCTCATAAGTTCATCCTCAGGAGATGTAAGGTCTATGTTAAATCTTCTAGAATTTGCTTTAAAAGTTAATAATAATATTGATTTAAAAACTCTAAAAGCGCTAAGATCAAGTGCATTAAAAGATGGCGTTAGCTCAAGCGATACTCATTATGATCTTATAAGTGCTATGATTAAAAGTGTCAGAGGGAGTGATATTGATGCAGGACTTTATTATCTAGCACGGCTGATTGATGGTGGTGAAAGTGCTGATTTTATAGCTAGAAGACTTGTTATCTTAGCGAGCGAAGATATAGGAAATGCAAATCCAAATGCTCTGAATCTTGCAAATAGTTGCTTGCAAAGTGTGAGTAAGATAGGTTTTCCAGAAGCTAGGATTATACTGTCTCAAACACTTATTTATCTTACATGTAGTCCAAAATCAAATAGTGCATATAATGCCATAGGAGAAGCGCAACATTATGTACAAGAAGAAAAAGCACTAAAAATTCCAAAACATTTAACAAAATTAGGAGCAAGTGAGTATAAATATCCTCATTATTTTGGCGGATGGGTAAAGCAAAAATATTTAGAGGCTGATCTAAAATTTTACAATAGCACTCACATAGGCTTTGAAAAAACTTTAGATGAGTGGCTAGAAAAAATAAAAAAGGAAAATTAACGGATGAAAATTGCTATTATTGGTGGTGGAATTAGTGGCTTAGCTACGGCATTTTATATAAAACAAAAAAATCCTGAGACAGAAATCACACTTTTTGAAAAAGAGGAAAAACTTGGCGGCAAGATGATGACAAAAAATATCGACGGTTTTTTATTTGAAGAAGGAAGTAATGGATTTTTATCAAATAAGCCTGATACTCTCGAACTCGTAAAACAAAGTGGAAGCGAAGAATTATTGCTTAGAAGTAGTGATAAGGCGAGGGTGAGATTTATATATAAAAATTCTTTGTGCCAACTTCCCGAATCCCCGATGGCTTTTATTAAAACTCCACTTCTTTCTCCTTTAGGAAAATTAAGAGTTGCTGGAGAGTTTTTTATAGGTGCAAAAAAAGACGATAGTGATGAAACCTTGCAGTCATTTGGTTATAGAAGAGTAGGGCGAGAAATGACAGATACATTTTTAGATGCTATGGTTGCGGGAATTTTTGCTTCTGCTCCTGATAAAATCTCTGTCAACTCTGCATTTCCAGCCGTTGTAAAATTAGAGCAAGAATACGGTGGATTGTTTCGCGGCATGTTAGCAAAAAAGAAAAAAGAAGCTGGACCTGGTGGAGTTTTGATGAGTTTCACTGGTGGCGTTAGCTCTTTTATAGAGAAACTTGCAAAAAGTTCAAATATAGAAATAATCACAGATTGTGCAATAGAACAATTGGGGAAAAAGAATGAAAAATATACTCTACATGTAGGCGAAGAAATAAAAGAATTTGACAGAGTGATACTTTCAACTCCAGCTTATGAGAGTGCCAAAATTTTAAAAGATATTGATGCAGAACTTTCTGTGATGCTAGATGATATAGAATATTCACCTATAAGTGTTGTTGGTTTAGGCTATAATAAACTAAATCATGATTTAAATGGTTTTGGGCTATTAACAACTGCTTCTGCAAAAAAAGATGTTTTAGGAGTGTTGTGGGATAGTTCGATATTTACCGATCGTGCGCCAAATGAAAAAAAAGCCTTAAGAGTTATGATAGGCGGACAGAGAAATCCAAACCTAGCTTTAAAAAGTGATGAAGAACTTGCACAAATAGCAACAAAAGGAGTAGAAGAGACTATGGGAGTTGCTAATTCTGCCGATGTAGTTTATGTAAAAAGATGGGAAAGAGGTATACCAAACTACAGGGTAGGGCATTTAGAAAAAATGGATAAACTATTTAAAAAACTTAAAGAACATAAAGGATTATACCTAAGCTCAAATGCTTATTTTGGAGTTGGGTTAAATGATTGTGTTGGCAATTCTAAAAAAGTTGCTAGTGAAGTATTGGGGGAGCTATGAAAAAGGTAAAAAGTTTGAATATTATTGAAGGTTTTATAAAAAAAGAATCATCAGCGGGCATTTTGTTAATAATAGTAACTATTGTTGCATTACTTTTGGAAAATACTCATTTTTCTGCCATGTACAATAGTTTTTTACATACACATGTAGAGATACGATTTGGAGATTTACAAATTGCTAAGCCCCTGCTTTTATGGGTAAATGATGGCTTGATGGCAGTCTTCTTTTTTCTTATTGGATTAGAAGTTAAAAGAGAAGTGATGGAAGGACACCTTTCATCCGTAAAACAGGTTGCCCTGCCAGGTATTGCTGCTCTTGGTGGTATGATTGTGCCAGCTTTGATATTTATTGTTATTAATCAAAGTGAATCTTTTGCCATGAATGGTTGGGCGATACCGACTGCTACAGATATTGCTTTTGCATTGGGTATTTTATCGCTACTTGGAAATAGAGTGCCGATATCTTTAAAAATATTTTTAATGGCTTTAGCAATTATAGATGACTTAGGTGCAATTATCATTATAGCTATATTTTATACTACTGATTTATCAACCGTTTCTATTGTAATTTCATCAATTTCTCTTATCATCTTATTTATTATGAATAGAATGGGAGTTACTAAAAAAGCAGCTTATGTCTTGGTTGGAATTGTACTTTGGGTAAGTGTTTTAAAATCTGGAGTTCACGCCACTCTAGCCGGCGTTGCGTTGGCATTTTTGATACCTTTAAACTCTACAGGTAAAGACGGCAAAAAGTTTTCAATAGCAAAAGAGATGGAGCAAGATTTGCATTATTGGGTTGCTTTTATGATTTTACCACTTTTTGCTTTTGTAAATGCAGGTGTTGATTTAAAAGGAATATTGATAAGTGATATGGTAGGACCTGTACCTATGGGCATTATGTTAGGATTGTTTATAGGTAAACAGGTTGGAGTTTTTGGCTTTAGTTGGCTTGCTATAAAATTTGGTTGGGCAAGTCTGCCCAAAGATAGTAACTGGATACAGTTGTATGGAGTAGCAGTACTTACGGGTATCGGATTTACTATGAGTTTATTTGTTGATTCCTTAGCTTATAATGATACAGAGATTTACCATTATGCGGATAAACTTGCTATACTCTTAGGCTCTTTTCTCTCAGGGATTGTAGGGTATCTTATTTTGAGAAGTGTAAAAAAACCCCTTCATTAAAGTAGTTTTCACAAGAGGCTTTTCAAGCCTCTTGTGAATTAAGTTAATTATGCGAGCAGGTCGAAACGGTCAAGGTTCATGACTTTGTTCCAGGCCGCTATAAAGTCGTGTATGAATTTCTCACAGGATTCATCAGTTCCATAGACTTCCGCCAAGGCTCTGAGTTCGGAGTTCGAACCGAAGATTAGATCTACACGGGTGCCAGTCCACTTGAGTTCGCCTGTTGCACGATCACGACCCTCAAACATATCATCGTCTTGTGAGGTTGCCTTCCATGTTGTGCTCATGTCGAGCAGATTAATAAAGAAGTCATTACTGAGCGTTTCTGGGTGCATTGTGAAGACGCCGTATTGTGATTGTTCAAAGTTTACATTCAACACGCGCATACCACCTACAAGAACTGTCATTTCGGGCGCAGTCAATGTTAGCAATTGTGCCTGATCAAGCAGTAATTCTTCTGCTGAAACTGCGTATTTTGTTTTTTGGTAGTTGCGAAATCCATCTGCAGCCGGTTCGAGCACAGCAAAGGACTCCTCATCAGTTTGTTCTTGTGACGCATCTGTGCGTCCTGGTGTGAATGGAACTTGTATGTTATATCCGGCATTCTTCGCAGCTTTCTCCACAGCGGCACAACCTCCAAGGACGATCATATCAGCTATCGAAACTTGCTTTTTACCAGACTGTGCATCGTTGAAGGTCTTGCAAATTCCCTCAAGAGTTTTCAATACATTTGCTAATTGATTGGGCTGATTAACTTCCCAATCCTTCTGAGGGGAGAGACGCAGACGCGCTCCATTTGCTCCACCTCGTTTATCAGAACCACGGAAGGTTGATGCAGAGGCCCATGCTGTCGAGATAAGCTCGGAGATTGAAAGTCCCGATGCAATGATTTTACTCTTAAGCTCACCGATGTCTTTTTCGTTAACTAAGTCATATGTGGCTGCTGGAACAGGGTCTTGCCATATCAAAACTTCTTTTGGCACCAATGCACCAAGATAGCGTGAACGAGGACCCATGTCACGGTGAGTTAGTTTGAACCATGCACGCGCAAATGCATCCGCAAATTCGTTTGGATTCTTGTGAAAACGCTTGGAAATCGGTCCATAAATAGGGTCCATTCTCAGTGCGAGATCTGTGGTAAACATAATCGGTGCGTGTTGCTTCGAAGGATCATGCGCATCTGGCACGGTAGTTGCGGCACTTGGATCAGTCGGTTCCCATTGATGGGCTCCTGCAGGGCTCTTTACTAGATTCCAGTCATACTTGTATAGGGTATCGAAAAAGCTATTATCCCACTGGATCGGCGTTGGCGTCCAAGCTCCTTCCAAGCCGCTACCAATCGTACTGGCACCATTTCCTGTACCAAAACTATTTTTCCATCCTAGTCCTTGCTCTTCAATAGGTGCGGCCTCAGGTTCACGCCCAACATATTTATTTGGATCTGCAGCGCCATGGGTTTTACCAAAGGTATGTCCGCCGGCAATCAATGCCACTGTTTCTTCATCGTTCATAGCCATGCGTGCGAAAGTCTCACGAATATCTTTCGCGGCAGCGAGAACATTCGGCTCACCGTTTGGACCTTCTGGATTAACATAGATGAGACCCATTTGTGTGGCAGCAAGAGGGTTATCTAGCTCATTATCTTTTGAGAAGCGTTTTTCACCAAGCCATTGTGTTTCTGTACCCCAGTTTATGTCCTCTTTAGGCTCCCAGATATCCTCACGACCGCCACCAAAGCCAAATGTTTTAAATCCCATAGATTCGAGTGCACAGGTGCCAGCAAAGATCATAAGATCTGCCCACGAGATTTTACTGCCATATTTCTGCTTGATTGGCCAGAGTAGCCGACGCGCCTTGTCTAGATTCACATTATCTGGCCAACTATTTAGTGGTGCGAAGCGCTGGCTTCCAGTGGATGCACCACCGCGACCGTCTTTGATACGATATGTGCCAGCGCTATGCCATGCCATGCGGATGAAAAGTGGACCATAAGTACCAAAATCAGCCGGCCACCAATCCTGCGAGTCGGTCATCAGTTCAAAGATATCTTTTTTAAGAGTTTCCAGGTCGAGTTTTTTGAATTCATCAGCGTAGTTAAATGTCTTACCCATAGGATTAGACAACTCAGAATGTTGGTGTAAAATTCGAAGATTCAATTGGTTTGGCCACCAGTCCCGAATTGATGCAGCTTTATTTACATTAGTTTTAGCAGATGCACCCGTTACTGGGCACTTACTTTCTTCACTCATTTTTGTTTCCCTTTCTTTTTAAGTTAGATTTATTGAGCCAGCCCGTTACTGAGCACTTGATGTCTTCAATATCTCCATCCATCTTCTATTAACCTTGCGGTAAAATCGAAGATTTACATCATAGTACTCAAAAGTGCTATGAATGAAATTTACTTACTACGCCATCAGCCTGATATTCAGTTGGTTGGTGCGTAAGGTGAGTAAGCAAATAGGAAATATTACTATTTAGTATATTTTAGAATCATACAGCAAAGAAACTTAAATAATAATAAATCCTATTTAATATTAATTACTATAAGAAATAAATGGATATGTTTTCTAAATGGAGGATGGCTAAAAGAGCAAGTGAAAGCATACTATAGAAAAACTTTTTAAATTCCTCGTAGTTTCAAGCTAAGCAATCCTATGTATTCATGGATTGCTATATAGCTTTTTTCGAATGCTTCCATCTTTGGAAGATAATCCCATTTTGTTTTTAATCTACTACTTACCTTGAAATCAGTTGCTGCTGGTATTACTTTAAAACCAAAATATTCAAAAAGAATCTTTGATCTTTTCATGTGATATGCGGAAGTGGCTAGGTATATAGTCGGATTATTGATTCCAAGTTGCTCAAATTTTAGCTTTGAAAATTTCGCATTTTGATATGTGTTTAGGCTTTTATCCTCTACATGTAGAGAAAATTTATTTAAAACCAGTTTTTCCAAAAAAGGCATCATAGAGCCAAAATTATCTTGAACTTCTTTTGCACAATCCAAAAAAGCATCTGCATCAGTATATTTTTTATATAAACTTCCACCACTAAAAAGAATAGGTAAATTTTGTGATTTTGCAATCATGAGTCCCCACATTGCTCTTTTGAAAGCATCACTTGCAAGCGGTAAGTTTGCACTTCCAGCCACACTTCCGCCACCTAAAACAATAACACCGTTCATTGCTTTAGATTTATTAAGAGGCTTATTGTAGGGTGCTTCTAAAGGTCGCAATAAAAAATCTGCTACATAAGAATTGCTTAATAAATAAAAACTTAATGCAAAAAATATAAAAATTGCTTTAAATCTTCTTGCATAAAAAGCAGCCAGAAAAAATAATATTATAAAGATACCCGGAGGTAAAATCAGGTATGTAAACAGCTTTGAAATTATATAGAAAGAACTCACCTATACCATCACCGCTTCCTTTTTACCCTCTTTTAGTTCGCCGATTACATATCCGTCACTATTTTGCAAAACATAATCAACATTTGCAGGACTAACTACTAAAATCATACCTACACCCATGTTGAAAGTTCTGTACATTTCTGATTCTTCTACATGTAGAGACATAAGATCAAAAATAGGCAACGATTTTATTTTGTCTTTATAAACTACAGCTTGTAAGTTAAGAGGAAGCGCTCTCGGCAAGTTTTCAACTATGCCACCACCTGTTATGTGAGCTAACGCATTGATTTTAGTTTTTAGTTTTTTAAATGTTTTAACATAGATTTTTGTTGGTTCTAATAAAATGTCTATCAAGGGTTTTCCATCTACTAAAGTGTCAAATTTATAATCTAACTTTTCAAAGAATAATTTTCTAACAAGAGAGTAACCATTTGAATGTATTCCAGAGCTTGGAAGTGCTATAAGAATATCTCCTGCCTTTACATGTGGAAGTCTGTTCATCTCATCTTTTTCAGCAATTCCAACTGCAAAACCGGCTAAATCAAAGTCTTTTGGAGCATACATTCCTGGCATCTCTGCCGTTTCTCCACCTATTAAAGATGATTCAGATTGACGACAACCCTCAGCAATTCCGCTTACAACAGTAGTTGATTCTTCTATGTCAAGCTTACTTGTTGCATAGTAGTCCAAGAAAAATAGAGGTGTTCCAAAGTTACAAATAAGATCATTCACACACATGGCAACCAAGTCAATCCCGACAGTATCAAATTTGCCTGAATCAATTGCTAGCTTCAATTTAGTGCCAACTCCATCAGTTGCTCCAAGTATGACAGGCTTTTTGTAGCCAAAAGGCAACTCATACGCCCCGGCAAATGAACCAATTCCTCCGATAACATTTGAGTCAAATGTAGATTTTACTATTGGTTTTATATTTTCTACAAACTGTGCTCCAGCGTCTATGTCAACACCTGCATCTTTATAGCTAACCTTGCTCATGTCTTCCCTTTGTTATTTTATGTGATTTTAGCGAATATATGTTAAAATCACTATAAAGAGAATATTCATACCAGATAAAAGGTGATTATATGGTTGCATTAACAGGTTCTATCGCAACAGGAAAAAGTACAGTATGCAAAATTTTAAAAGAAAATGGCTATAAAATTGTTGATGCTGATATCATTGCAAGAGAGTTAATAAATGCAGAAAAAATAGAGGGCATTTTTGGTAAAAAATATGCTAGAGATGGAATTATAGATAGAAAAGCACTTGGTGATTTAGTATTTAATAATCAAAGTGAGCGAGCCAAATTAAACGAATATATACACCCTTTGATTAGAGATAGAATCTATAAAGAAGTAGATATTTTAGAAAAAAACAGTATAAAATATATAGTAGATATTCCTTTATATTTTGAAAGTGGTCATTATGATGGTACAATAGTGTCAGTGGTTTATTGTCCAAAAGAGTTGCAAATGCAAAGATTAATCGAGCGGGAAAAGTTAAGCAAAGTTGAGGCGATAAAAAGAATCGAGAGTCAAATAGACATAGAATACAAAAAGAAAAAGGCTGATTTTGTGATAGATAATTCAAAAGATTTGGCACATCTAGTGTATGAAACAAAAAAATTTATGGAGTATTTAGATGCAAATATCAAAATATAATGCAAGCGGAAATGATTTTGTTATATTCCACACATTTAAGGAGATAAACAGAAGTGAGCTTGCTAAAAAATTGTGCCATAGACAAAGTGGTGTGGGGGCCGATGGCTTAATTGTGTTAGTTCCACATGATAAATATGATTTTAAATGGCAATTCTATAATAGCGATGGCAGTGAGGCCACCATGTGTGGAAACGGCACAAGAGCTTGTGCTCATTATGCATTTTCAAATGGCTTAGCCGGCAAAAAGATGAAGTTTTTAACTGGATTTGGAGTTATAAGTTCATCTGTAGAACAAAATATTGTAGAGACCGTGTTGGGTGATCCCATAAAGCTTAGTGAATGTTTTGAGGAAGAAGGTAGAGTTTGGTATTTTTATGACACAGGAGTTCCACATCTTGTTACATTTGTAAAAAATGTATCTGAATTTGATTTCGTACTTGCTTCAAAATTACGCCATAAGTACAATGCTAATGTGAATTTTGCATCCATAAAAGAAGATGGTCTGCATGTAAGAACTTTTGAGCGAGGGGTAGAAGCCGAAACGCTAGCATGTGGAACTGGCATGGCAGCTTGTTTTTTTAGTGCTTTTAAAGAGGGTAAAGTATCAAATAGTATAAAAGTATATCCAACTAGCGGGGAAGAGCTAGAACTAAGAATTGAAGACGAAAAACTATATTTTAAGGGGAAAGTATCAAAAGTTTTTGATACAAGTATAAGTATAAGTGAAAATTAAAATTTTAATTATTAGTATTTTAGCTATAAAGTCATTTGGAACAGGTTTTCCTAATTATTATTATGATATTAAGAGTGTTAAAAAGCAAAAGGAAGATTTTATTAAAATTCTACTTCCTTTGGTTGAGAAAACCAACAAAACAATTGAAAATGAAAGAGAGTTTGTAAAAGCATTTTTTAAAGTAGCTATAAAAAATACTTTTAGAGGACTTGATAAAAAGTCTCTAAAAAAACTAATTTTCCTCTATAAAAAATACGATATTAAAGGTCTTTTTGCCAAAAAAGAGTATTTGATAAAAATAGATATTGTTCCTACATCTTTAGCTTTGGCTCAAGCAGCGATTGAGAGTGGCTGGGGCAAAAGTAGGTTTGTTAGAGAAGCAAATAATATATTTGGTCATTGGACATATTCTGGAGTTGGCTTGATTCCAAACGAAAGAGGGGACGGACAAATCCATAGAATTAGAATTTTTGATTCGCTTCAAAGTTCTGTGAATGCTTATGTATTAAATTTAAACAGACACGAAGCATATAAAGAGTTTAGAAAAAAAAGGTTAGAAGCTCATCAAAAAGGAGAAATTTATAATGGAATTATGGCTTCAAAGACCATGATTTATTATTCCCAACAAAGAGAAAAGTATGTAAAAAAATTAGATAATGTTATAAATAAAAATAACTTACTGTATTATGATGCTTATAATCCAGCTACTTTTATAGATTCTGCTTGATAGTCTGCTATTAGAAGATCAATAATTTCATCATATAACCCACCCTCCATGATAGCGTCAAGTCTATATAAAGTCAATCCAATTCGATGATCAGTTATGCGATTTTGAGGATAGTTGTAAGTCCTGATTCTTGCACTTCGATCCCCTGATCCTACTTGAAGTTTCCTTTTTTCACTTTCCGAACTATTTTGTTCTCGTATTTGTAAGTCATATAATCTAGCTTTCAAGATTTTCATAGCCGATGCTTTGTTTTTGTGTTGACTTTTACCATCTTGATTTGTCACAACCAATCCACTTGGCAAGTGAGTAATTCGGACCGCACTGTCAGTTGTATTTACTGATTGTCCACCATTTCCAGATGAGCGCATAACATCAATCTTTAAATCATTTGGATCTATATATATCTCAACATCATCAACTTCTGGCATAACAGCTACTGTGATTGCTGAGGTGTGAACTCTTCCTTGTGATTCTGTTTGAGGAACTCGCTGAACTCGATGAACTCCTCCTTCAAATTTTAGTTTAGAATAGACACTTTCGCCCTTGATTAGAGCGATAATTTCTTTATATCCATTTAAAACTCCTTCGCTGGAGTTTACTATCTCTACTTTCCACCCTTTATTTTCTGCATATCTAAGATAGGATTTGAAAAGATCAGCTACAAAAAGGGCCGCTTCATCACCGCCTGTTCCTGCCCGTATTTCCAAGAAAATATTTTTATCATCATTTGGATCAACTGGCAGAAGTGTGACTTTTATGTCTTCTTCTAACTGTATTTTGAGTAGTTCTAATTCTCTTAGCTCTTCTTTTGCCAATTCAGCTAACTCATGATCTTCAAGTAAAAATTTGTTTTCTTCAATTGAATCAAGTGTTTCGATGTATTGTTCGGCTTTTTCTTTGATGGTTTGGAGATGAGATTGCTCTTTTGAGAGTTCAGTCATTTTTTTAATATCATTTGAAATATCAGGCTCACTAAGAAGCTTTGTTATTTGATTGTATCTATCTAAAAATGGCTGAAGTTTATTTTTAAGCAATTTATATATACCCTAAGGGGTTGGTGGACGCTTACGCGTCACCGTTAAGAGAGTTTACTAATTTTGAAAGTCTGCCTACGCGTCTTGCTGCTGTATTTGACTTTAAGATACCTTTAGAAACATAAGCATGAAAGTTTTTATTGACATCTTTTAGAGCTTTTGCAGCTGCTTCTTTATCGCCTGCATCTACTGATTCTCTAAGTGCTCTTGTAAGATTTTTGATTCTAGTTTTATAAAATCTATTTCTCTCAGTTCTAGTCTTTGTTTGTCTAATACGCTTCTCTGCTGATTTGTGATCTGCCATTTAATAGCCTTTTATTTTGAATTTTAGGAACGGATTATACACAAACAAATATTAAACTAAACTTATTTTAAGAAAATTTTTAGAAATTATGCTACATGTAAAGTTGATAATAACATAAAATAAGATATAATCTCCCTTAAATTAAAAATAATAATTCCTCTTACTATGGACAAAGCTAATTAAAAAGACAGAAGTTTTTACTTCGTGCTTTAGTGAGAGGAATTTATCAGGGGCTTTGCTCCTAATAAAGGAGACAGTAATATGAAACTTTTTGGTACAGATGGAGTAAGAGGAAGAGCGGGAAAGAAATTAAATGCTCAAACTGCCATGCGTTTAGCGATGGCTGCTGGGATTTACTTTAGAAAAAACTCAGTAACAAATAAATTTTTAATAGGAAAAGATACAAGAAGAAGTGGTTATATGATAGAAAATGCTATAGTTTCTGGTTTGACTGCTGTCGGATATGATGTAAGACAAATCGGACCGATGCCAACTCCTGCTATATCATTTTTAACTGAGGACATGCGATGTGATGCTGGAATTATGATAAGTGCGTCACACAATCCATACTTTGATAACGGTATAAAATTTTTTGATTCGTTTGGTAATAAATTGGACGAAAAAGCAGAAGCAGAGATAGAAAAGATATATTATAATGAAGCCTTGATTGAAGAAAATCAAAAAACAGAATTTGACATAGGAAGATCAAAAAGAGTGGATGATGTTATAGGGCGCTACATAGTGCATATAAAAAATTCTTTTCCTAAAAATATGACACTTCGCGGCATAAGAGTTGTTTTAGACACTGCAAATGGGGCTGCTTATAAGGTTGCTCCTACCATTTTTACAGAATTGGGCGCAGATGTTGTTGTTATAAACGAAAACCCAAATGGAAGTAATATAAATTTAAATTGTGGAGCTATGCACCCTGAGAGATTAGGTGAAGAGGTGCGAAAACTGAGGGCAGATATTGGATTTGCATTTGATGGAGATGCCGATAGACTAGTGGTTGTGGATGAAAATGGGGATGTGAT
>CAZYTB010000009.1:0-542 GCA_964650375.1 uncultured Campylobacterales bacterium
TAAAAACTCTAACTTCTTTATACTTTGTTATTAAATAATTTGTTATATCCATAAATTCATCTATTTTTCTAGTTGTCTGAGATACAACAGCAATCTTATTTGAAAATATATGATTTTGTATTTCTTCAAGACTCATAACAACCATTGCACCATTTTTTGCATAACTTTCAACACCTTTTACTTCAGGGTGATACTTGTCGCCAAAAATGACAATATCATAACCTTCTTCACTCATTTGTTCACATATTTGCTGAGGTTTAGTTACAAATGGACAAGTTGCGTCAATTATTTCTATATCTTTTTTTTTCAAAAATTTTAAATCATTTTTTGGAATACCATGTGTTCTAATGATAGCTTTTTTAACTCCTTCAACTCCATCCAAGCCATCAAGAGTTTCGACATTGAAATCTTTTTTAAGTCTATTGATTTCTTCATTATTATGTATTAAAGGTCCGACTGTTGAAGCATTTTTTGAATTTTCTGCAATTTTTATGGCTCTTTTTACTCCAAAACAAAAACCATAATACTTGGCTAATTTAACT
>CAZYTB010000009.1:642-33560 GCA_964650375.1 uncultured Campylobacterales bacterium
TTCATTTTACTGTCTCCTTTTGTTTGGGCAAAGCCCAAGCAAAATTCCTATCACTAAAGCTTTTGCTTTGCAAAGAATATTTCATTTTACTGTCTCCTTTTGTTTGGGCAAAGCCCAAGCAAAATTCCTATCACTTTTGTGCTTGCACTCTCTGTGGGAAAGCTACGACTTTTGTCGAGAATTATCTTGTCTGCCACAAGTTTGATAAAACTTGGCGGTAGATTCATTTTGCTTCTACTTTTCCTATTTTTGATAAAAGTTCTATGAAATTTGGGAAAGATGTTTTAATGCAGTCTATATCTTCTATTTGCATAGGTTTTATTAGACCTGCTATTGCAAAACTCATGGCAATTCTATGATCTCCGTGACTTTGTATTGTAGCACTTTCTAATATCCCACCTTCTATCTCGTATCCATCTTCATATTCTTTTGTTTTAATATTACAGTTTTTTAGATTATTTACAACTGTTGAGATTCTATCGCTCTCTTTTACTCGAAGTTCTTTAGCATTTCTTACGATACTTTTGCCCTTGGCTACACTAAAAGCAATAGAGAGGGCTGGTAATTCATCTATTAACCAGGCTATGTTTTCGCTTACTTCAACACCGGATAAATCTCTTCCTTCTATGATTATGTCTCCGATATCTTCATATTTTGAGTTTGTTTTTATAAACTCTACATGTGTGCCCATTTTGGCTAATACTTTATAAGCTTCTATCCTTGTCTTATTTAGTAGCATATTTTTAAGTCTAATTTTCGAGCCTTTTTTGATTGCAGCTGCGAGGGCAAAGAAAAAACCACTAGATGGGTCATTTGGTACTTCAATATCAAGTGGTTTTAAAGGTGATTCCAGTGGAGATATACTGATATTTTCTCCATCTGTTTCCAAGTCGGCTCCCATAGCTTTTAACATATTTTCACTATGATCGCGACTTACAATTGGCTCAATATATCGTGACTTACTTTTTGCTCTGAGTGCTGCTAAAATCATGGCTGTTTTTACTTGAGCAGAAGCAATTTTGCTTTCATAATTAAAAGCTTCCAAATTATCATTTCCTCTGATGCAAAGTGGAGCAAATTCTCCATTTTCTCTTCCATCTATTTTCGCCCCGATACTTCTCAGCGGATCTGCTACTCTTCTCATAGGCCTGCTGTTTAGATAGACATCGCCGCTTAAAACAAAAAAACCTTTGCGAGATGATAAAAAACCCATCAGTAATCTTATGGCTGTTCCGGAATTTCCACAATCAAGAATGCTTGAAGGCTCTACTATTTGTAATGGTGGAGTTATTTTGATAACATCTCCATTATCTTCAATTTTTGCACCAAGAGTTGATACTATATTTAGTGTACACATTGTATCTTCCGCTCTTAAATAATTTCTTATGAAAGACGGTTTATCGCTCAAAAGCGAAAAAATTGCGCACCTATGAGATATTGATTTATCACTCGCAATATTTGACATTTCAATATTGAAATCACCAATTGCACAGACGAAGAGAGAACTCATCTTATATTTATTCCAAACTCTTCTTGTAATGAACTTAATATATTTTCCATCATAGATGATATATCCTCATCTGTGAGTGTTTTTTGGCTAGATTGAAAATTAAATTTGATAGTTAAACTCAATTTATCCCCAAGATCTTCACTTTCATATAAATCTACAGCATTAAATTCTACCAACTCTTTAGGAGCAATGGAATTGATAAATTCTTTAATTTTAAAATATCGCATATCTTTTGAAATCAACAA
Source organism: uncultured Campylobacterales bacterium (assembly GCA_964650375.1). GTDB lineage: Bacteria > Campylobacterota > Campylobacteria > Campylobacterales > Sulfurospirillaceae > JAADIZ01. The sequence goes on from CAZYTB010000009.1 coordinate 2,398, forward strand.
ACTCAAATCTCTAGAAATTGCTTGATAATTAGAATAACTTTTTACTATCTTTTGTTCATACGGTAACTTATCAAAGTCTAACTCGCAAATATAAGTTTTATTCAAATCAAAATCTCTTTCTACATTTACATGTAGCCTTGAGATATATCCTAGAGTAACTCCATCTTTTTTTATCAGAGCGTACTCATGAGGATTAGACAGTTTATCTTTTGGTATTTCAACTTCTAAATCAAATTGTCCGATAACATTAGATACTATTCTTGCAAAATAATAAAAATCAATAATTTCAGGTTTTCCATGATTTGAAATCTGTGCAAAACTTTTATCCCCACTAAAGACAAAAGCCATCTTTGCGCTCTCTTCTCTTTTTTGATTAAAAACTGTACCAATTTCAAAAAGAGAAATAGTTTTTTTGCCATATTTTGTATTTTTATTTACAGAATCTAATATATTTGGCATTAAAGAAGTTCGAAGAGAATTGAGCTCACTTGTAATTGGATTTGCTAAATCTATATTTTCGGCTATCAAATCTAATCCATATTTTGCTTGCCTAACTCTATCATCAAAAATAAAATGCATAGATTCAAAAAAACCATTTGATGCTGCTTTACATCTATAAGATTGCCTTTTTTTAAAATTAACATAAGACTTATTATACTTTGCTTCTTGTGCAAAGGTAAGTGGTTTAGAATCAATATTGTCTATACCTACAATTCTTACAGCCTCTTCGCAAATATCCTGTTTATTTAATATATCATGTCTAAATGCTGGAACTTTTATATTCATAGCTTGTTGTTCGTGATTAAAGACAACCCCAAACCCAAGTCCTTGCAATATATTTATAATTTTATTTTTTGGTATCTCTTGCCCAATCATACTAGTCAATTCATCTATATGTAAGTTTATAATAATTTCATGAAAATTCTGGATAATTTCCTGGCTTCCAGCGTATATCATAACATCACAATTGGATTTTAAAATATTAGTTAAATAATTCATGCCAAAATTCAAATCAGGTTCGCTTCCTCTGCTTGAGCGATACAAATGTTTGTCCGAAGTTAATTTCTTATTGAAGCTATTTTCAGATATTTCATCTGGATGAGTATAATTAGCTTCTAAAATAATTTTCTCACTATTCATTTTTGCTTTTTCTTTAACTTCTTGAGAAATTCCAACGAAAGATATTCTTTTTTTGCCTAATACTGCATCTAAATTATTACTTTGTTTTTTAACACTGAGGATTGCCTTTCCATCTGAATGTTCAAATGCTTCATAATCGTAAGCTCTTAGCAAAACGCCTGTTGAGTAAGTTGAATAAGTTAATAATCTTTGCAACTCATCATCTTCACTTTCTCCAATTAAAGAGAGTCTTAAGTCTATCAATAAATTTGATTTTATTTGATGATTTTCTAATGCTTTGAAAATAAATGATGAGTCTATCTTGTCTCCACTGGTTACATTTAAAACTCTTCCGATACCTAGTTGTTTTCCATCTTCTTCTTCAACTTCTAACGATGCCACACTTAATTCAAATGGAACACTAATATCCCGAGCCACGCCATGTACGCTGAGGCAGTCACCTCTGTTTGCAGTTAATTCCAGCTCTATGATGTCATCATTTAAAAGAGGAAATTGGCTTAATTGCTTTCCAATTTTGAGCTCCCCAATACTCTCATCTAAAACCATTATGCCATCATTAATTTTAGGTAGTCCTAACTCTGTGGAAGAGCAAATCATGCCATTAGAAAAAATATCTCTTAGCTTTGTTTCTTTTATCTTTAAGCCGCCTGGTAAAACAGATCCGATTTTTGCAACTGCAACCATTTGCCCCTTTGCAACATTTTTAGCACCACAAACAATTTGCTCAATTTTATCACCCAAATCAACTTTACAAACATTTAATTTATCCGCATTTGGATGTTTTTCACAAGACACAACGAGTCCAACAACAACATCTTCAGGCATTCTTATTTTTTCTACACTATCAACTTCCAGACCTATTGAATTTAACTCTTTTGCTATTTCATCTGTTGAAATATTTTTAATATCAATCCACTCTTGTAACCACTCTCTTGTAATAATCATCTAAATTGCTCCAATAACCTTAAATCTCCCTCAAACAAAGAGCGCAAATCTGGAATCTTATGTAATAACATGGCAAGTCTTTCTATTCCCAAACCAAAGGCATAACCACTAACATCTTTATATCCAACAGCTTCAAAAACATTTTGATCTACAACCCCACTACCTAATATCTCAAGCCACCCTGTATGCGAACAAACCCTACAGCCCTCACCTTTACAAAATATACAGCTGATATCTACTTCAGCACTAGGCTCAGTGAAAGGAAAAAAACTTGGGCGAAAACGAACTTCGACATCGCCAAACATGTATTTCAAAAAATCTTCTAATATGTATTTTAAATTTGCAAAAGATACAATTCCAACTTTATCCACAACCAATCCTTCCACTTGGTGAAACATGGGGGTATGAGTCAAATCATAATCTCTCCTAAAAACAGCTCCTGGGCTAATTACACGAATAGGTGGTTTGTTTTTTAGCATAGTTCTTATTTGAACGGGACTTGTATGAGTTCTAAGCAGCATAGAATCATTAAAATAAAAAGTGTCTTGCATATCTCTTGCAGGATGATATTTTGGTAAATTTAATGCTTCAAAATTATGGAAATCATCTTCTACCAAGGGTCCTTCTTCAATAGAAAAATTCATACCAACAAAGTATTCTATAACCTTATCCATAGTCTCCATAACAGGATGCAAGGCCCCTGAAGTAGGAGTAGCATTAAATAGTGTCACATCAACACTGCGCTCTTTCATCTCTTCTTCAATCGCAATTGATTCAAGAACCAATCTTTTATCACTGAAAAGGTTTAAAAAATTCTCTTTGTCTGTATTTAATTTCTGAGCAAAATCTTTTTTTTCAACACTTGGTATAGTTTTCATTTTTGCAAATTGTTCAGCAAAATAACCTTTTTTACCTAACATCGATACTCTAAGTACTTCTAGTTCTTTTAAACTTTTGCAAGATTTTATTGTTTTTTCAATATCTTTCAATTTTCGTGGCCTTAAGTAATTTTCTCTTATTTTACATAAATATTGATTAAAAAGAGTTAAGTGCATATTACCACAAAAGTAAACATTCAATTCTATGCTTTATTTTATAAAAAAAACAGTATAATATCACCCGAAACCTAAACAAAGGAGAAACAAAATATGACTATATTTAGTAAAATTATAAAAGGTGAAATTCCCTGTAATAAAGTACTCGAAAATGATGATTTTTTAGCATTTCATGATATCAATCCAAAAGCACCAATTCACATACTAATTGTGCCAAAAGTTGAAGTAAAAAATTTTCAGGAAGCAACACCTGAAATTATGGCTGGAATGACCCCATTTATACAAGAAGTTGCAACTCTTTTGGGTCTAGATGAAAATGGCTATAGACTCATCACAAATAATGGAGAAAATGGTGGACAAGAAATTATGTATTTACATTTTCACCTCTTAGGTGGAGCAAAATTAGCTTGGGGCCACTTAGCAGATAGTGACTCTAAAAACTTCTTTTAAATACAAAGAGGGTTTTACCCTCTTGTCTTCTATGTCTTATACTTAAAAATGATTTTATTCTCTCAAATCTAGCCACTTTTCAAAATCTTTTAATTGTTTTTTGGTTGAACTAGTAGAAGTTCCTCCTTGTGAATTTCTTGCATTCATTGAGTTTTTTAGGTTTAAATATTTTGTTGCATCTTCTCCGATTCTACTATCTACTTCTTGTAGTTCTTTTGTGCTTAATTGACTTAAATCTTTTCCTTTTTGCTCTGCATAAGAGACGACATGTCCTGTTATAAAGTGCGCTTCCCTAAAAGGGATATCACAACTAGAAACCAGATAATCTGCTAAATCTGTAGCACTTAAGTGTCCTACCTCACATGCTTTTTTCATATTTAGGTCATTGATACTCATTGTTTTTAGTGCTTCTTTTAAGATTTCCAGTGATATACTGACTGTTTCTACGCTATCAAAAACTCCTTCTTTGTCTTCTTGCATGTCTTTATTGTATGCAAGTGGTAAGCCTTTTAAAACTGTCAATAATGAAATAAGATTGCCGTTTACTCTGCCTGTTTTTCCACGCAATAATTCTGGCACATCTGGATTCTTTTTTTGAGGCATTATTGAACTTCCTGTACTATACTCATCACTTAATGTAATAAATTTAAATTCGTAGCTAGACCACAATACCAGTTCCTCTGCAAATCTTGATATATGCATCATAACCGTTGAAATATTAAATAAAATCTCTAGTGCAAAATCTCTATCACTTACTGTATCTAAACAATTTTCACTTACGCTATCAAAGCCTAAAAGTTTTGCTGTTTTTTCTCTGTCAATCTTGTGGGGAGTTCCAGCAAGTGCGGCACATCCAAGTGGTAAGATATTATTTCTTCTATATGAACTTTCAAATCTTTCTATATCTCTTTTGAACATATTTGCATAAGCCAATAAGTGAAAAGCAAAGTTTATAGGTTGAGCATGCTGGAGATGCGTCATGCCTGGCATTATAGTATCGTCGTGTTTTTTTGCGATTTGGACGATGGCTTCTATTAAATTCTTTAATAAAGTCACTATGAGAAGGTTATTTTTAAGTACATAGAGTCTAAAATCAAGGGCAACTTGATCATTTCTACTTCTTGCTGTGTGGAGTTTCTTTCCAACTTCACCTATGTTTTCGATTAGTTTTTTCTCTATTGCCATGTGTATATCTTCATCGCTTATATCAAAAATAAATTCACCTTTTTCTATCAAATCTTCTATATCTTTTAAGCCTCTAACTATGCTCTTAGATTCATCCTCACTTAAAACTCCAACAGATGAAAGCATTGTAGCATGCGCAATTGAACCTCTTATATCTTCTTTGTAAAGTTTTTTATCAAATGGCAATGAAGCATTAAACTTATCTAAAAGTTTAGTAGCACCTTTTGAAAATCTGCCTGACCATAGTTTTGACATTTTATTCTCCGATATTTTTACATGTGGAAAGAAGAAAGCCTTAAACTTTCTTCTTGTATTTTATAATTTTGGTCCAAATTTAGAAAAATCTGAATCTTTTGTTATGTATTTTTTGAAGTTTTTTATAAACATATTTGCTAATTTATTGCTAGTCTTATCATAGCCATCTTTATCTTTCCAACTATTTTTTGGATTTAATATATTTGAATCAACGCCTTCAAGTGTTTTTGGAACGCTTAAGTCAAACACTGGCAATTTTTCAAATTCAGAATTATTTATGCTTCCATCTAATATGGCATTGATACAGGCTCTTGTTGCTTTTATGCTCATTCTACTGCCAACCCCATAAGAGCCTCCACTCCAACCAGTATTAACCAGATACACTTCAACACCATGTTTCTCAATCTTTTCTCCAAGCAATTTTGCATATACAGTTGGGTGAAGTGGCAAGAAAGCTTCTCCAAAACAAGAACTAAATGTAGCAACTGGTTCGGTTATGCCTCGCTCAGTTCCAGCTACTTTTGCAGTATATCCACTCATAAAGTAGTACATCGCCTGCTCTTTTGTAAGTTTTGACACAGGAGGCAATATTCCAAATGCATCAGCAGTTAAAAATATAATTTTTTTAGGATGCCCTGCTTGTGAATCATCTTTAAAATTTTCAATATGAAAAATTGGATAGGACACTCTTGTGTTCTCGGTTTTAGTACTATCATCATAATCTACAATACCATCTTCATTTGCAACAACATTTTCCAGCAATGAATCTCTTTTGATAGCTCCATAAATTTCTGGTTCATTTTCTTGCTTCAGGTTAATACATTTTGCATAGCAACCACCCTCAAAGTTAAAAATTCCATTATCATCCCAGCCATGTTCATCATCGCCGATTAATTTTCTCTTTGGATCAGTTGAAAGAGTAGTTTTACCAGTGCCGCTTAGTCCGAAGAAAAGAGCACTGTCTCCGTCTTCTCCAACATTTGCAGAACAATGCATAGAAAGTTTTCCCTCTAATGGTAACCAGTAATTCATCATGGAAAAAACACCTTTTTTAATCTCTCCGCCATACCAAGTTCCACCAATCACTGCTATATTTTCTTCTACATTAAAAACTACAAAAACTTCAGAATTAAGCTCGTGTTTTTTATAATCTTTATCTACGGTTTTACAAGCCACATAAAGTGTAAAATCTGGTGAAAAGCTTTTTAATTCTTCCTGTGTTGGTCTAATAAACATATTTTTTACAAAATGGGCTTGCCAGGCAATTTCTGCAACTACTCTTATGTTTTTTCTGCTATCCAAACTTGCCCCACAAAAGGCATCTTGAATATACAAGTCTTTATCTGAGAGTTCTTTTTTTGCCAGCGCGAGCAAATCATCATAAACTTCTTTTGTAGTTGGATGGTTAATTTCTCCCCAAGATATATATTTTTGTGAAGGATCCTGCTTTACAAAGTATTTATCTTTTGGACTTCTTCCTGTAAATATACCAGTATCAACCATATATGAACCACTACTTGTTTCTACGCCTTCATTATTTTGGGATTCATGCTCAAACAACTCCTCATAGCTCAAATTATGGTAAACTTTTCCTATATTCTCTAAGCCTAGGTTTTCTAATTTATTTACTTTCAAAACATCTTCCTTTCTATTTAAATATCGACAATAATACACCAGCTGCAACAGCTGAACCGATTACGCCGGCAACATTTGGACCCATAGCATGCATAAGTAACATATTTGTTGGATCCTCTTGCATTCCTACTTTATTTGAAACCCTTGCAGCCATAGGAACTGCACTGACTCCAGCCGAACCAATCAATGGATTAACTTTTGTTTTTGAGAACTTATTCATAATTTTTGCCATTATTACTCCAGCAGCTGTTCCAATAGCAAAAGCTACTAGACCAATACCCAATATACCTAAAGTATCTGCGGTTAAAAACTTTTCAGCTGCAAGTTTTGAGCCAACTGCAAGACCTAAAAATATCGTAACTATATTAATTAATGAGTTTTGCATTGTGTCTGAGAGTCTATCGACTACTCCTGAAACTCTGGCAAAATTTCCAAAAGTCAAAGCTCCAATTAGTGGAGTAGATTCTGGAAGTATAAAAATCGAAAGCATTAAAACAGTAAGAGGAAAAAGTAATTTTTCTATTTTACTCACATCTCTTAATTGTTTCATTTTAATTTTTCGCTCTTCCACTGTTGTAAAAAGCCTCATGATAGGAGGTTGTATTATCGGAACTAGCGCCATATATGAGTAAGCTGCAACTGCAATTGCACCCATCAAATCTGGTGCTAATCTTGATGCAACAAATATTGATGTAGGACCATCTGCTCCACCTATTATCGATATAGCTGATGCGTCTTTCAATGAGAAACTAAACCAAGGTGTATATTGAGTTAGAGCAAGTGCTCCAACGAGTGAGCCAAATATACCAAATTGAGCTGCCGCTCCTAGTATCGCTGTTTTTGGATTTGCAAGAAGTGGACCAAAATCAGTCATAGCGCCTACTCCCATAAAAATTATAAGAGGGAAAAGTTCATTTTTTATACCAGCATCAAATAAAACGCCAATAAATCCACCATGTCCTATTATATCTGCATTAGGTATATTTGCTAGCAACCCACCAAATGCTATAGGCAATAATAACAGAGGTTCAAAACTTTTTGCAATAGCTAAATAGAAAAGTAAAAAAGTTATACAAATCATGATAACTCTTCCCCACCCTTGTGCAAACTTGCTTAATGGTTCGCCAAGAGCATTTGTAGCGCCATCTTTTGGATTTAAAAATGCATAAATCCCTGTTGTTTTATAAAAATTTGAAAACATTTTAGGTATGGTTTTTGCTACATGTGAATATTCTTTCGTAGTCTTTTGAGCTTGTACGCTATCACTACTGGCATAGAGTGGTTTTGCTAAAAAATTTATGGCAAATAAAGTTAAGAGCACAAACAATATATTTTTCATTTTTCTACCTTACATGATAACTAGTGTTTGATTATCTTCGACATTGTCACCTTGATTTACCAAGATTGAACTAATAACACCATCCACTGGTGCAAAAATTTCTATCTCCATTTTCATAGCTTCCAATATAAGAAGAACATCTCCTTTTTTTACATTCTGTCCATTTTTAGTTAAAATTTTAAATATAGTGCCTGGCAAACTAGCTTTAATCTCAACACCACTGCCTGAGCTAACTGGTGCTACAGGGGAAGGGGCAAGAGCAGGGGCAGATGCTACTGGTGTAACAGCCTTTACTTCAACACTTGTATCCAAGCCTTCACTAACTTGTACATTATATTTTTGACCATTGACGACAACAGTATATTCACCATTTGATTTTGCCACGCTTACCTTCTCCTGCTTAGTTATTTTTTCTATTTTTCTAACATTTACTTTACCTTCCCCTTTAAGAAAGGCTATACCTTTTTCTTTACAAGAAGCTGCTATAAATATGTTTTCATCATTTATTGCAATTCCTTCTTTCTCTAAAATATTCCTTACATAAGCAAGAGATTTTGTTTTATCTTTATCTGCTATATCTACTGCATTTTCAGTTGTTGGCTCCAATTTTAATTGTTCAGTTGCTAAAGCTACAACCTCTTTATCTGGCTCTGAGGGCGTATGTCCAAAATATCCAAGAACCATTTTGCCATATCCTTCAGCTATCTTTTTCCAAGGACCAAACATCACATTGTTAAATGCTTGTTGAAAATAAAATTGTGAAACTGGAGTTACGCTTGTACCATATCCACCTTTTTCAACAACTTCTCTCATAGCTTTTATGACCAGCGGAAATTTATCTAATATATTATTATCTCTCATCATTTGAGTATTTGCGGTTAGTGCGCCTCCTGGCATCGGAGAAAAAGGAATAAGAGGTGAAACTTGAGTAGCTTCTGGTGGCATAAAATAATCTTTTAAACAATCTTTTAAAACTTCTTCATATGTTAATATCTTTTCTAATTCCAATCCACCGAGATCATAATTTTTACCTTTTGTTGCATGTAGCAGTGTTAAAATATCAGGTTGAGCAGTTCCTCCGCTAACAGGACTGGCTGCCAGGTCAATTCCATCAACACCGGCCTCTAGTGCTGCTAAATAACAAGCAACACTTACTCCTGCTGTTTCGTGAGTATGAAGTCTTACATGTACGCCTTGGGGTAAAAGTTTTTTAGCCATTTTTATAGTTTCATAAACTTTCTGAGGATTTGAGGTTCCGCTTGCATCTTTAAAACAGATGCTGTTATAAGGAATGCCAGCATCCAATATACTTCTAAGAGTTTTTTCATAAAATGCAACATCATGTGCACCAACACATCCAGGAGGCAAATCCATCATAGTTACAACTGCTTCGTGTTTTAATCCATAATGAGTTATCCTTTGTCCACTATAGTTAAGGTTTTCAACATCATTAAGAGCATCAAAATTTCTTATGGTAGTAGTACCATGTTTTTTAAACATCTTTGCATGTAAGTCTATGAGTTCCCGACTGCCAGTATCTAGCATAACTGTATTGACACCTCTTGCTAGAGTTTGTAAGTTGGCTTCAGGTCCGGTAACCTCGCGAAATTTATCCATCATATCAAATGCATTTTCATTTAGGTAAAAGAAAAGTGCTTGAAATCTAGCCCCTCCACCAAATTCAAAATGCGTTATTCCTGCTTCTCTTGCTGCTGCAACTGCGGGCATAAAATCTTCCATAAGTGCCCGACCACCAAAAACTGACTGAAACCCATCTCTGAATGTTGTATCCATTATGTCAATATATTTTTTTGCCATCTTATTTCCTAATTATTATCTGTTTTGATTTTTAAATTGTTGAATTGCCGCTGTTATAACAGCCACAAGAGCTTTATCATCACTTGAAGAAATATTATCGCCATGAGTTGCAACTTTTGAAACTTTTAATTTTTTATTAGGGAAATATTTTTGAACAATTCTTGATTCTATATTTAAAATCAATATCATTACCATCAAAAATACATATACAGTAACCATCCCTAAAACCATAAACTTCAAACCTTCACCTATAAGACTTCCATCCATGTAAGCACCCCCCCTAGTCTAGAAACATTATTTTTAAAGTTAAAGCATTCTATCATTTCTTTTATTAAAAAAAACCAATAATTTAACTCTAGTTTTAATAAATTACCGCGTACATCGTTCAACTAGATAAAATATAGATTTATAATCCAACCCACTATGCTCACTCAATCCAATTTCACAAGTTTTACTTGTCGAAAAAGCGTATTTAACATTTGATGGAATTTCTTCTTTTAAGTGTCTAAGTGCTACTTTGTTAAGTTCTGGAAATGTAAAACCACGATCACCCGCAAAACCACAACAACTTACATCTTTAGGCACTGTCACATTTGAGCTGCATATTTTAGCAATTTTTTCAAATTTTTCTGTAAGTCCACTTTTTCTTGTGCTGCAAGTTGTATGGATTACAATTGGATCATCAACTTGTTTAAACTCCAATTTATTAACTAAAAAATCAGTGATAAATTCAACCGTGTCATAAACTTTCAAATCAGAGGGGAAATTTTGTTCTATAGTTTTACTGCATGGGCTCATATCGCAAATAATAGGGTATTTTCCATTTTCGCTTGCAACCCTGAGAGATTTTTCTAATTCATCTGATTTCTTTTTACCCTCTTCTTTGTACCCTTTTGAACTAAAAGGCATACCACAACAAAGATTATCAACATTTGGCGGAATTACAACTTCATAACCAGCTCGCTCCAACAAAATAACAACAATCTCACTAATACTGAGCTCTCCACTTTTTTGTCTTGGATTTGCCATTGTTCTATTAATACAAGAAGAGAAATAAACAACTTTTTCTACTGCATTAGTTATCGTTTTTTTAACTCTAAATTTATCACCTTTTGGCAAACTTGAACTCCATAGTGGCAACCTGTCTCCAGTTAATTTTCTTAACCCTTTACTCATACTTTCCATTGCACTATTTGGGATAATTGTATTGATTCCTTTAACGCTGCTAAGAGCAATTCTTCCTATACTTAGTGCAGTACTATAATTATTTGCAATACTCCAAGCTATCTTGTGCCCTAGCTTTCCTATTTGTTTACTTCTTAATTTCTTAGTCAAATTTCCAGTATCTATTCCTATCGGACAAGAGATGGAGCAGAGCTGACATGTAGCACAAGTTTCGATTCCATCATATTGATATAACTTTTTAAACTCTTCAAGTTCTTCGCTATGTCCATTCCTCTCTAATTCTGACATGTATCTATTTGCAACAATTCTATGCCTTGGGGTAAATGTCAGAAAGTTTGATGGACAATTAGGTTCGCAATATCCGCACTCAATACATTTATCCACTAATTCATCAGTTGCCGGCATTGCTTTAAAATTTTTAAGGTGAATTTTTTTATCATCATTCAAAATAACACCCGGATTTATTAGCCCTCTTGGGTCAAAAATTTGTTTTATATCTTTCATGAGCTTATAAGCATCCGCACCCCACTCTAATTCAACAAATGGAGCCATATTTCGCCCTGTTCCATGTTCTGCTTTTAAACTTCCTTTATATTTGAGCGCAACTTGATCAGCAACTTCAGCCATAAACTCTTCATATCTTTTTATCTCTTTTTTATCATCAAATGCTTGAGTAAATACAAAGTGTAAATTTCCTTCAAGAGTATGTCCAAAAATGATTGCCTCATCATAACCATATTTTTTAAATAAGGCTTGGAGCTCCAGCGTCGCATCTGCTAAATCTTCTATAGGATACGCCACATCTTCAATAATCGCAGTAGTTCCTGTTCTTCTCATCGCTCCTACCGAAGGAAATAAACCATGTCTTATATCCCAATATCGAGTATATTCTTCCACTTTATCAGTAAATTCTATAGGAATTTCCGGGTTGGCGTCTTTTAATACTTCTAAAATTATTTCTATATTTTTATTCATTCCTTCTTTGCTAGGAGCTCTAGTTTCAACTAGTACTGTGGCTATATTTTCACCTAAAGTTTTGATAAAATCAGGCATTCCATCTTTACCTTCAACACTTCTAAGAGCTGCTCTATCCATTATTTCGGCAGCATTTACATTTTCCCTACACTTTGTTTTCAAGGCAATCACGGCGTCACATGCATCTTTAATACACTTAAAAATCATCAAAGAACTTGCTTTATCAGCATATTCTGGAACTGTTCTGAAAGTTATATCTTTTATAAAACCCAGGGTCCCTTCGCTTCCTATCATGAGGTGGGATATTATATCGATTGGATCTTCAAAATCAACTAAAGCATTTAGTGAATACCCGCAGGTATTTTTTATTTTAAATTTTCTTACTATTTTATCATGTAGTAGTTGGTTTTGTTTTGTTTTTAAGGAAAGCTGCTTTATGCCCTCAACCATCATACCGTGCGTTCTTAGGAAATTTTCTCTACTTTTTTTATTTGCTGTGTCTAATTCTGTACCATCGTAAAATACAATTTTCATAGCATGTAAAGTTTTATATGAGTTATCAGCCACACCACAACACATGCCGCTTGCATTGTTTGCAGCAATCCCGCCTATCATCGCACAACTGATACTCGCTGGATCTGGCCCTATCTTTTTGCCATAAGGAAATAAAAATTCATTTGCATCTGCACCAACAACTGAGGGATCTAAAGTGACCAAAGAATGATCTTTGCTTAGCTTTTTGCCTCTCCAGTCTCTTGAAGTAACTATCAATATGGAATCCGTAATAGCTTGACCAGATAGGCTGGTACCGGCAGCTCTGAAGACAACTGGTAGTGAAAAATCAGATGATAGTTTTAGTATTGAAGCTACTTCATTTGAATCATTTACCCAAATAACAATTTTTGGTACAAGCTTGTAAAAAGAAGCATCTGTTCCATATACTAAAGTGTGAAGCGGGTCTGTAAAAATTCTTTGTTTTGGAAGTAGTTCGCTCAGTTTCTCATAAAATTGAAGATAAGGACCAAAAAGTTTCATAAATTTACTCTTTTTTAAAATATTTTAAGTGCCTAACTGATATTAGTCAGGCACTTATATAAATGGAACACATTTATGTTGATATTATTTAATAAAGGATTGTATGCCAAACCAACCTGGCTCTATGATTAAAATAGCCAATACTGTTACTTGAATTATAATAAATGGTGCAACACCCTTATATATGTCAATCGTCCTAAAATCACTAGGAGCTACGCCCCTTAGATAAAATAAACTAAACCCAAAAGGAGGAGTTAGAAAGGAGGTTTGTAAATTCATAGCAATCAAAATTGCATACCATACAGGATTTATACCAAGATGTATTGCAATTGGAACTAAAATTGGAACTATGATATAAGAAATCTCAACGAAATCAATAAAAAATCCTAACAACATAATCGCAAGCATTGAAGTTACTAAAAAGCCCCATTTTTCACCTGGTAAACTCATCATAAAATTCTCAACGATAGTGTCGCCACCAGAATATGTAAAAACCATAGAAAATGCTGTTGCACCTATCAAAATAGCAAATACCATAGCTGTTACTTTTGCAGTTTCTAAAGCTGCTTCTTTTAACATGCCAACAGAAAAAGATCTATATACGATGGCTAACAACATGGCTCCTACAGATCCAACTGAGGCTGATTCTGTTGGCGTTGCCACTCCTGCAAAAATTGATCCTAAAACCAAAACAATAAGGACCAGGGGAGGTATAATTGCTTTGAGTGCAATAATTACTTGTTGAAATTTTGTACCAACGGCACCTTCTATTCTTACTGGTGGAGCTACATCTTTTTTGATTATGGATATGATAACTATATATGCTATATAAGCAACAACCAATGTAAGTCCTGGTATAAAAGCTGCTTTAAACAAGTCTCCAACAGGAACTTGAAAAACATCTCCAAGTATAATCAAAACTATCGAAGGGGGGATTATCTGTCCTAGTGTTCCAGAGGCACAAATTGCACCAGCTGCAAGTTTTTTATCGTAATTATATTTTAACATAACAGGTAAAGAAATAACACCCATAGCAACAACACTAGCTCCAACAACTCCAGTTGAAGCTGCCAAAAGTGATCCAACAAGAACAGTACTAATCGCTAAACCGCCTCTTACTTCTCCAAATAAGAAACCCATAGACTCCAGTAATCGCTCAGCCAATCTTGTTTTTTGAAGTATAACTCCCATAAATATAAATAATGGAACAGCCATCAAAATAGTATTTTGCATGATTGAATAAATTCTAAAAGGCATAAAACCAAACATATCAACGCCATAAGATAGAAAACCTTGTATTAATGGTCCACCATCTTGGATAGCATGAACAAAACCATAAGCTAGACCAAAGATTACAGCAACAGTGCCAAAAGTAAAAGCTACAGGAAAGCCTATTAATAACATCACTAATCCTGCTCCGAACATAACAATACCAGTCATAGTGCTTCTCCATCTTTATAATCAACATCCATTCTGCCGGCTTTATCTTTTTTGTAAATGTTTAAATTCTTTATAAAATAACCAAAATCAAAAAATATTAATAACCAAAATGAAGCTGGTATTAAAGCTTTTATAATCCATCTATGTGTTAATCCTCCCGGGTCTCTACTAATCTCATGCGAGGTGTAAGATGCCATAACAAAATCTACAGAGTTTGTAGCGATAAGAAGTGCAAGTGGCAATATAAACACGATAGAGCCCATCATGTTTATCATCGCTTTTTTTCTAATACTCCAAGTGTCATACAAAACATCAACTCTGACATGTGCTTCTTCCATAAGTGCGTAGGACATGCCAACCAAAATCAATATTGAAAAAAGGTGCCACTCCAGCTCTTGCATAGCAATTGATCCTATTCTAAACACATATCTGGCAACAACATCATAAAAGACATTAAAAGTCATGAGCAACATAACAATAAACAAAATATAACCCAAAAATTTTGTCATACTGTTATATGCTTTTTCTATCTTATCTAACATTTGTATCCTTGTTTGATTTTTAAAATTTCATAAGAGTAAATAAAAAATTTATTAACTCTTATAGAACTTTACCACCACAATGCTGTGGTGGTAAAATAGAAGCTTACTTCTCGAATGCAGATTTTAGGTATAAATAATCTGATATTCTAGTCCATGCTCTAGCTTTTTTCATATAAGCTTGTTGAGATTGAATAACTTCTTTAAACTCTGCATTTTTTGCTTCATCTCTAGCTAATAATTTTTTATTAGATTTTTTCAAAGCATCCATAACAGATTTTGGGAAAGTTTCGATTTTTATTTTTGGATAATCAGTTTTGATTTTAGCCCAAGCCTCTGCACTCATGTAGTAGTTGTGTATATACATATCATACGCAGAAAGTTTCATAGCAGTCTTAAGTATAATTTGATACTTAGGTGACAACTTTTTAAACTTCTTGATATTTACAAGAAATTGTAACTCAGTTGCTGGCTCATGCCATCCTGTATAATAATAAGGTGCAACTTTATGGAATCCCATTTTTATATCCATGCCAGGTCCAACCCATTCTAATGCATCAATTGTACCTCGTTCAAGTGAAGTATAAAGCTCACCTGGAGCAATATTTACAACTGTAACGCCCAAATCTGACATAATTTCTCCTGCGAAACCAGGAATTCTCATCTTGAGACCTTTTAAATCAGCAACAGAGTTAATTTTTTTTCTAAACCATCCACCCATTTGAGCTCCTGTATTACCACCAGGAAATGAATAAACACCGTGTTTAGCATATACTTTTTGCATAAGTGCCATTCCCCCAGCATAATAAAACCAAGAATATTGTTCAGGAGTTGTCATGCCAAATGGCATTGTTGTAAAAGGAAGAGTTGCGAGATCTTTTCCTTTCCAGTAATAAGACGCAGAGTGACCCATCTCATACTGACCAAGCTGAACCATATCTAAAACACCAAATGGAGCTTTTGTTTTATTTTTAGAATCTATTCTAATAGTAAACTTGCCACCACTCATTTCTTTTACCAAATTGGCCATTTCGTGAACAGCGTCTGTAAATGGTGGTAAATTATCACCCCATGTCATAGCCAACTTCCAATGAACAGTTTTGTCTGCAGCATTTGCACCAACAGCTATGGCAGCTGCTAAACCTAAAGTTCCGAGAACTCTTGTTAACTTCATACTTTCTCCTTAAATTAATTTGTAACACGATACATGCCAATCGCATATTCGTAAATTCTAACTATTGCGTATGACAAGTATATGACATTTTATATTAACCATACTTAATAAAAGATTTAATTTCAAAGCGTTACTAATCGAAACATTTTTTAAATAAATACCCTACATCAACTACTGTTTCAATACAATCTAGCGAAATCTTTTTTCTTATTCTTCTAATCAAAGAGCGAATTGAGTCTATACTTGTAAAACTACCTTCCCAGACAATAGCTTGAATTGTATCAAAAGAAATTACTTTTCCTTTTTTTGAAAGTAAAAGATTTAAAAGAAGTCTTTCTTTTTTAGACAAATGTTCAATTTTTCCATTAATTTCTAATAAACTTTCTTTAAAATTAAACTTATATCCATCAAAAAACTCTATCACATCATTATCAAAATTACAAAGTTTTTCTATTTTTATTTCTAACTCATCTATAAAAAATGGTTTTTTCAGATAATCATTGCAGCCATATTTGTATGAATCTTTGATAACATCAAGTTCTATTGTTGAACTCATTATGATAATTGGTGTATTTGTATTATAATCTCTTATCTTCTTTAAAAGCTCAATTCCATCCATTGAGGGCACATTAATATCTAAGATAAAACATATATACCCATCATCAATCGCATCAAAAGCCTCTGCGCCATCCACAAAACTAATGACTTTATAACCTTTTGCTTTTAATCTTTTAACAATTGTTTCGTTTAATCTTTTATTGTCTTCTAATAATAAAATTTTCATCAATTTTCTCCACTTGATACTATTATTGTAAATATTGCCTTATCAATATAATTATATGCATAAATTTTGCCGCCCATCTTATCTTCTATGATTATCTTTGCCATATAAAGCCCTAACCCGGTTCCTTTTTTATTTGTACTAAAATATGGGTCAAAAATTAAATTAATTATATCTTTTGGAATAATTCCTCCATCGTCACTTATTTTAATTTTAACATCATCTTTTCTTGATTCTATATCTATATCTATATTTTTACCAAATTTTTTAGTAATTATTTTATTTTTTGCATTATTTATAATGTTAAGTAAAACTTGTTTAAATTCATTTTCATAACCATATATTGGAACATAATCATCTTTACATGTAACACTTAATTTTATGTGGGCATAAAATATCTGTCTTCCAACAATTTCCAATACTTCGTTTAAAGCTTTTTTTGCGCAAAATATTATTTTTTTGGTAGATGGCTTTAAAAAATTTCTAAAGTCTTTTAGCGTTGTTGACATGTACTGAATTTGAATCATAGATTCTTTTACAAAATCTTTCATAACTATTGGATTCATTTCATCTTGTATATAGCTAAATTCTATATCTTGCAAAATAGCAGAAAGCTCCACAAGTGGTTCGTTCCATTGATGTGCAATAGAGGCTATCATTTCGCCCATTTCCGCAAGTTTAGATTGCTGTATGATAAATTCTTTTTGTTGATTTCTTTGTGTAATATCATCCATAACACTTACTATTCCGCCTAAGTTTCCATCTGTGTTTTCATAAGCAGTTTTACTGTAAATCATCATTTTAGAACTACCGTCTGGAAAGTGTAGAGTTTTTTCAAAGTTATCTATTCCTTTTCGCTCCAAAAGTTCCTTGTCTTTTTTAGTTTGCTCCATCGCCCAATCTTCTTCAAAAAAATCAAAAACACTCTTGCCTATTATTTCATTTCTATTTTTTCCAAATAAATCAGCAAATGCCTTATTGCAACCTATATACTCTCCATTTAAATTCTTATAATTCATAGGATTTGGTATGGTATCCATCAAAACACTTATAAATTTGAGTTGATTTTTTAAAGCTAATTCACTCTTTTTTCTTCGAACCACATTTATGACCAATAAAATCAAAATAATAGTGACTATTAAAAAGATTAAAAGAGTAATCCAAACTAAATGTTTATATTTATCATAAAATGAAAAGGGCTTATTTATCATTTTATATTTTTTTATATTTTTAGGTATTTGTATTTTGTATTTTGTTAATTCTTTGTAATCAAACATATACTCATTTGGACTTTTTTCAAGTATCGGTATCTCTCTTGGATTTTTACCCTTTAAAATAGCATCTACCATATATGATGCAGCAAGAGCTTGAGATGTAGCACTTGTTAAAAGTCCGCCGACTATGCCTTTCCCAAGATAAAAATCCCATAATCCATAAATTGGTACTTTTGCTATATCTCTTACTTGCCTTAAACTTTCTTTATATGTAAAAGATTTTCCAGTTTTATCTTTAGAAAGTAGTACCCATAATATAACAGTTCCTTTTGATAAGTTACTGATTCTCTTTTTTAAATTTGCAATTTTTATATTATCAATATACTCAAATTTAATCTCATTTTTATACAAGGACAAAACTCTAAATATATCCCTTCGCATAGCATATCCAGTTTTAGACCGATCATTTATGATAACAATTTTCTTCAATTTTGGATGAATTTTCAAAATCAAATCAATATTTTTTTTAATATCCACATTTTCAGCAACACCGGTCATATAAGTGCGCATATTGTTTTCATATACCATAGCTTCATCAAAGTTGTTAATTCCCAAAAACACTACAGGCAAACCTTTAAAAAGATGCTCATGATACCTTGTCACAAAATCCAAAGCATTATTATCAGCTACAATTACAAGATCAAATTTCCTGCCCTTGAATTGTTCATCATATAAATCAATAAGTTTATCAAAGTATGCGTCATTTGCGACTCTTTTAGTATCCATATAAACTGTAGTTAATGAAGTATCATCTCTATTTCCAAACTTTTCTTCCAAAACTTTTGATATATCATCACTCCATTTATATCCCCTATGATAAGATTGCACCAATAAAATATTTTTCGATGCCGATAAAGCAAAAAGAAAAGATGTAAAAAAAATAAATAGTAAAAAAATTGCTTTTTTAATTTTGATACCTTTTAAAGTTAATTTCTTAGTTATTACAACTAGGGATTGAGTCTGAATCGCTAGCAAACTCTTGCAAAAATCTCCAGATTCTACTTTTTTCTTTATTAAATGCTTTAGAATTTATATATTCTACAACCTTTGGATTTTTATCATGGAAGCTTTTTAATTCTTCTGTTTTTTTAGTAAAAAACTGTTTCCACTCTGATTTTGTAGCTACATTTCCCCACATTTTACCAGTCCCATGGCAAGATGAGCATCTTTGTAAATAATACTTTTGCCCTCTTTTCTCATGTGCTCCAAAAACAAAAACTGTGCTAATCATTAACATTATTATCATATTTTTCATTTGTATTTATCTCCGTATAAATTCTTAAATCTCTTTAGTGCGTCTTTCGCCCATTTCATCGTGTCATTAGCATCCCAATAACCATAAACTATCATATGTTTTTTACCATGTCTTGCTAATTTCTCTTCATTTGGTCCCATAAAAATAAATGCAGGGGTTATACTTACTATAAATCTAGGAGGAGCTTGGTCTGTTACTTCTGATTCGATAGAATCTGATCCTGTTCCAGTATCAAGTTCCAATCTTACAAAATTTTTCTTCAAAAATTCAGCAAGCTTTGGACTAGGCAAAACATTTTCTATGACTTTAGGACAGTAAAAACAACTAACTGAATGTAAAAATAAAATTATTGGCTTCTTTAAGCGATTTGCGTCTGATTTAGCTTGGTCTAAATCTGTTTCCCATCCCTTTACAATGTCATTTGCTCCAAATAAAACAGTAGATAATATAATAAATATAAATAATTTTTTCAAAAAAACCTCCGTATTGATTTCATTATGCTACATTTAGAAACCTTAATTGCAAATAAAAATAAAATATTTAATAAAATTTTTACAAAGGCACTTTAGAAGCACTTTTTTTGCATACAATTGTTCTTAAGTCTATTTTGAGTAGATGCTCATATGGCTAAAAATCAAAAAAGGAGAGAATATGTTGAAATCTAGCTTTGTTAAAGCTCTGTTTCTTGTCGCTCTTATATCTTCGTGGACATTTGCCGATTGTGTCACTTGTCACAAAGGGATAGAAGATATCAGACATCAAGATTCAGACATGATGCAACAGATTAAAGCTCTTGGAGCTGGCGTTGGTGATCCTGCGGGCTGTACCATTTGTCACGGTGGTAATGTAAAAGCTACTACTAAGGCATTGGCGCATAAAGGGGCACCAAATCATCCAGGGGGTTTAGAGGCTTTCGTTAGAGATCCAGGTAGTTTCTGGATTATGGACAAAACTTGTGGTATCTGCCATGCTGACACAGTTGCTAATATAAAAAAGGCATTGATGGCTACTGAAGCTGGTAAGATCCAAGGAAATTTACATACATGGGGCAGTGAAGATACTCAAAAAGTAAAATTTGCAAACTATGATGTAAAAGACACAGATGGAAAGACTCCAGCATGGGGAACAGATGCTTATAAAAAATACATGGTTGCCATGATAGATAAGTATCCTAATCAATTCCCAACTGAACTTAAGCAACTTCCGCTTCCACCTTCAAGTGCTAAAGAGCTTATGGGCAAAACTGAAAAAGAGATTGCTTATGATGCATCTATAACTTACCAAAGAAGTGATTGTCAAAGATGTCACATAGGAGTAAGAGGTAGAAAAGGCAGAGGTGATTGGAGAGGTATGGGATGTAGTGCTTGTCATATTCCTTATGGAAATGAAGGTATTTATGAAGGAAATGATCCAACTATCAATAAAAAAGAACATGGTCATCTTCTAGTTCATGAAATCCAAGCTACAAGAGATGCAAAGGTATTTGTACCTAGCACTGGTATAACATTTAGTGGAATTCATCCTGAAACTTGTAACTCTTGCCATAACAGAGGAAAAAGAATTGGTGTTTCATATATGGGATTGATGGAGCAACCTTATGGTTCGCCTCTAATGCCAGGCGGAAAATCTCAAACAAAAACTCATGGTAAAAGATATAAACACATCAAAGAAGACCTTCACTTTAAAGCGGGCATGACTTGTCAGGATTGTCATACATCTATAGACATGCATGGTGATGGTACTTTATTTGGCACAACTTTAGGTCAAGTTGAGATTGAGTGTTCTGATTGCCATGGTACTACTAAAAAATTCCCTTGGGAGTTAAAACTTGGATATGGTGAAAAAAATCTTGCCGTAGGTGCATCCAACAAACCAAGAGGTTTGGCAAAAATACTTCCTGATTTTATGAAGAAAGGTATGGTCTATAATCCAGAAGGCGGATACTTACTAAGTACTAGAGGAAACCCTCTTGGAAATGTAGTTAGAGTAAAAGGTTCAAACGAAGTTATCGTTCACTTAGCTAGTGGAAAAGATTTGAAAGCTCCTGTTTTAAAAACCAAACATATAACAAAAACATTTAGTTCAAAAAATGCGGAAGTAGCTATGGATATAGTTGGTGCGCATATGGACAAGATGGAATGTTATGCTTGTCATAGTGACTGGGCTCCTCAGTGTTATGGATGCCATGTAAAAGTTGATTACAGAAAAGGCAAAACTAAGATTGACTGGATTGCAAGTGGTTCAACTCACTTTAAAAATGGTGAAACCAGTGAATCAGTTCTAGGAACTAAAGGCAAAAAACAAATAGGTAAAGCTAGCGAAACTAGAAGTTACTTAAGATGGGAAGATCCAATCTTGGGAATCAATGGTGAAGGACTTGTAACTCCTATTATACCTGGATGTCAAGTTACATATACCGTTATTGGACCAGATGGTAAAACTCTTATCTTAAATAAACAAGCAAGAGTTCATGATAACGGACACATAGTAAATGCGATAGACATGTCTCCTGTTCAACCTCACACAACTGGTAAAAAAGCCAGGACTTGTGAAAGTTGCCACTCTAGCTCTAAAGCTTTGGGTTATGGTATAGAAAATGGGCAGTTTATGACAGATCAAAACAAAAACCTTAAAGTTGATTTGCAAAATTTAGCAACTGGTAAATTTGTTTCATCTCACACAACTGTTCAAATTGAAGCGATTCCAGGCATGAATTATGACTGGTCACAAGTGGTTACTAGAGATGGTAAACAACTGACAAATGTTGGAAGCCATTGGCCAGCTTCAAGAGCACTAGATCAAGACATGAGAGTGAAAATGGAAAGAACTGGTGTATGTATGGGTTGTCATCAAAATATGACAAATAAAGAGTTGTGGAGTAAAGTCAATACAACTCCTGGGATATTAACTGATAAAGATCATATCAATAAAGTCAATATGCTTCTGCATGAAGCAGTAAAAGGTATGAAATGATAAAAACTTTTTTTAAAGTTTTGGGGCTACTTAGCGTAGCCCTTTTTATCCTGGTTGGCTGCGGGGATGAAAAAACGACTGTAACAGATATACAAAAGCCAAAAGTTATAAAACAAGTTGAAGCACCAAAAGCTGTCAAAATAGAAACACACGCAAGAAAGGAACTTCCTAAAGAAGTGGCTAGTGTGACTGGAAAGTCTATTGACATCAGTGATGTTTTTAAAGATGCTGCCAAGATAGCACCAAATGGAAAATATATGATTATTATTTTTAATACTCCCAATGGTCCTTATTGGGATAAAATGAAAAATGATATATATAATTCTAAAAAATTAAGAGATGAATTGAAAAATGAATTCACAACTTATTCATTAAATGCTAAGCGAAATAGACTTCATAAACTTCAACATGAAGGAAGCTCTATGGATGTTGATACAAAAACTCTTATAGACATATATAGCGTAACAGCAACTCCTACTTTGATTTTTGCCGATAAAAAAGGTAAAAGCATATTTGTAGTTCCAGGATATATGCCAACAAAACAATTTTTAGTTACACTTGATTTTGTAAAAGAACAAAAATGGCTAGGATTAAATAGAAAAAATGGTGATGTATATAAAGCTTTAAAAAATTACTATATAGAGAATGGCATAATTAAAGCAAAAAAATAATATTATAATATAATAATTAAACTGGAGAGACAATGAGCAAGAGAGTATTGATTTTAATCTTTTTCTGTCTATTTTATGTGACTTCTCAAGCAGATGTTTCAATCATAAAGCACACAGATAAATTAGTCGCAAATGGTAAAAATGTATTGTTGTTTTTTGAAACAAAAACCTGCCCATATTGTGAAGTATTTAAAAAAGATGTAAAAAATGACAAATTGTTGCATAAGCTTTTAAAGGAAAACTTCAATGTCTATGCAATTCCACTGGATGAATACCATGACTATGAGATGGGAGATCAAAACCCTCCTAAAAAAACAAACACTGCATCTTTAAAAATGGGGTTCACTGTAAAAGCAACTCCACAGATAATCATGTTTGATAAAAATTGGAAAAAGATAATACAACTTCCAGGATATGCGGATCCTAGCATGATGAAAATTTTTATAAATTATATAGTCACAGGTATATATAAAAAGGAAGATTTAAATAAATACTTACAAGATACTGGACTTATAAACTAAACATGAGAATTGTTCTACTTGAAGATGATTTTTTTATCGCGCAAGAGATTAAAATATATTTTGAGATAAAGGATAATCAAGTAGAAATTTTTCCAAATGGTGAAGAACTTTTAAATAATGTTGAAACAAACAGTGTTGATATATTTATATTGGATATCAACACTCCCATCAAAAATGGCATAGAAACACTAAAAGAACTCAGAACCCTACATGTAGAGACACCTGCCATATTTCTAACTTCTATGTCAGATATAGACTATATAAAACTGGGATATGATGCGGGATGCAGCGATTATATAAGAAAACCATTCCATTTTGAAGAATTGGAAATCAGAATAAATAAAATTTTATTTGAAGACAATAACAAAAAAATACAAATCGGTCCTTTACAGTTTTTTGATTTATCAAGAAATGAGTTGATAGATAGTGAAAAAATTGTAGAATTAAGTGAAAATGAAAAAAACTTCCTTTTTTTTCTAGTAAAAAATATCAATCATATATTAAGCCCTCAAGTCATTATTGATTATGTTTGGCAGGATAAAATTGTCACGGATAACACACTTAGAACGAGTATTAAAAAATTGAGGTCCAAGATAAATTATGATTTTATAAAAAATGTAAGAGGAACTGGTTACAAAATAGAAAAATATGACAAACATTGAAAAAATAAAAAAACAAAAGAAGCATTTTAGAAAAATACTGGTTATTTCCTATGTTGCATTTGCAACTTTGATACTTGCGTCCATTTATCTTTTACATGTGAAGATTTCCTCAGAAGAAACACTTGAACATTTTCAAAGCAATACATTTTTAAATTCGATTCAAAAACAACGATACTTAAATAATTTTTTAAGTAGAAGTTCAAACCTAATCAAAGCTATCTCCAAAAACAATGAATTTATAAATTTTGTTACGAGAGGTAAAGACAAAAAAATAGCTGAGGATTTGTTGTATTCTATGATAAAAATAGATAAAAACTATATGCAACTAAGATATATAGACAAAAATGGAAACGAAATTATAAGATTTGACAGAGACAATATAGGCTCTTTAGTATATAAACAAAATGAATTGCAAAACAAATCTAAAAGATATTATTGCCAAAAGTGTTTGACACTTAAAAAAGGTGATATTTGGTTTTCAGATATAGATTTAAATGTTGAGCATGGAAAGATTGAGCAGCCTATAAAACCAGTCATTAGAGTCTCTACTCCAATTTTTAGCGATAATAAATATATGGGTTTTTTAGTGTTAAATGTTTTTATGAAACATTATCTAAATGATTTAACAGAATCTTCTATTTATGATCTTTTTTTGTGCGATTTAAATGGTAATTTTTTAATTAGTAAAAATAAAAGTAACAATTGGTCAAAATACTTAGATAAAAAAATAAATGCGATAGATGAATTTCATATACTAAAAAGTAATTTTGAAAAAGACAGTTATTTCTCAAAAAAGGGAAGGTATTTTATAAAAACACTCAAAATTCAAGGTTCTAACAACTTGAAACTAATCTATTTTGAAAATTTAAAACAAAAGAAAATGACTAGGGAACTCATAAAGCAAAGAGTTTTTACTACTGTTTTATTTGCTATATTTATCTCTTTTCCATTTGCATATCTTGTCTCTTTTCCTATATCTAAACTATATGACTCTCTTGAAATTGAAGCAGAATCTATAGCCAAAGAAGCCAATAATTTAGAATTAAGAGTTAAAGAAGAGATAGAAAAAAATAGAGCCAAAGATAAAATCTTAGAAAACCAAGCAAAACTGGCAGCTCTTGGTGAGATGATAGGAAATATCGCCCATCAATGGAGACACCCTATAACAAGGTTATCTTTAATGATACAAAATCTCAAATCTCTGTATGAGAGTAAGAAATTAACACAAGAAATATTTTTAAGGTATTATAAACAATCACTTGAACAGATTGATTATATGTCAGAAACTATTGAGGATTTTAGAAATTTTTATAAAGAAGATAAGGAAAAATCTCTCTTTGATCCTGCCATTGCAATTGACAATGCGTATAAGATAGTAAATGCTTCTATAAAACACGAGGGCATAAATCTTTCTTTACATGTGGAAGATAAATTCAAGATCTTAGGCTACCAAAATCAGTTTTCGCAAGTCATACTAAATATAATACACAATGCAAAAGAAGCCCTGGAAGAAAACAATATAAAAGATCCAATTATAAACATAAACATATACAAAAAAGATAAAAAACAGTACATAGATATACAAGATAACGCAGGTGGAATAAAAATGAAAAATATAGATAAAATTTTTGACGCCTATGTCACAACAAAACAAAAAACAGGAACAGGAATCGGACTTTACATGTCAAGAACGATTATAGAAGAGAATTTCAATGGAAAACTATATGTCAAAAATGACCTTAATGGAGCAATTTTTACGATAGAATTAAACGCTTAAAGTATAAAAAACTCTTTTGGGTCTTTTAGTACCGCGGCATGTTCTGCTACGGCTTCATCGGACATATTGTATCTTTCGTTAAAAATTGGATTATCGTATAGAACTTCGTCATCTTTTATTTCAAAAACCATAGTTTCATATACGGTTTTTTCATGATCTCCATCAAACCAAGAATGACGAACATTCATGCTAATGGTAGAGACTAGAAACTCTCTACCATCAACTTTCAAAATATTTTTTAATTCTAATTCTCTCATTTGTTTTCCTTTTAAAAGAAAAGTTTATTGACCATAACTGCAATAACTGCAATAGGAGCTATAAATTTTATAGAAAAATACCATAAATTAAACACAAAGTCACTCATATATTTAGACAATATGGAATAAATTTTCTCTTTATCCATAATGAAACCGACAAAAATTGCTGTTATCATACCACCCAAAGGCAAAAGTATTGCTGAACTAAGATAGTCTAGTATGTCAAAATATCCTTTTCCAAAATATGTAAAATAACTTGAATACTCTTTTACATTTGAAAATATCGCCATTACACCAAAGATGTATGTTATAGTAGAAATAAGAGTGAGCGCTTTAGCTCTTGTCATATTAAATCTATTTATAAGATACAAAGCTGTTGGTTCAACTATAGATACAGCTGAAGTAATTCCAGCAAATGCAAGGGCTACGAAAAATAATATCGAAATAATATTTCCAAGATATCCCATCTGAGAAAATAATGCAGGAAGTGAGATAAATACAAGCCCTGGTCCTTGAGATGGTTTTGCTCCAAAATGAAAAACAAAAGTAAATATAATAATTCCAGCAACCAAAGCTATAACAGTATCGATGACCGCCACCATAAATGAAGATTTTACTATATTTTCATTTTCTGGTAAAGAAGCAGCGTAAGTCATAATCGTTCCCATGCCTAGTGAGAGTGTAAAAAATGCATGACCAACAGCTTTAAGCAATGAAGTTCCAGTAAGTTTTGACCAATCTGGATAAAACATAAAAGACAAAGATTCTTTAAAGCCATCCAAGGTCATAGAATATACAAAAAGGACACCTAATATTATAATCAAAAGTGGCATCAATATAACATTTACCTTTTCAATTCCTTTTTTAACACCTCTTGCAACTATCCAAATTGTAAGAAAGAATGCTATATTAAAAAATATAAATTGTTGAAGCCCATCTGTTCCTACTATACCGCCAAAAAGATCACCTGCTATTTTAACAGAAGTAGGAAGCGATGAAAAAGATATAAAAATATATTTAAAAATCCAACCTATAACTATAGTATAAAAAGCAAGGATTAAAATACCAGTGAAAGCCATAAAACCTGCATATTTCCACAAGTATCCATTTTTTGGAGCCAATTCCTCAAATGCACTGACGCTGTCCCCTCTTGACATTCTGCCCATCAAAACTTCTGCTATAAATATTGACAATCCTATAAATACTACTGTCAATAGGTATATCAACACAAAAGCACCACCACCATTTTGACCAGCCATATATGGAAATTTCCAAATATTGCCAAGACCTACGGCACTTCCAGCGGCAGCTAAAATAAAACCAATTCTCCCAAACCTAGCTTTTTCCAAGATTCTCTCCTCTTCCTATAAAATTAAAACCGCGCATTTTAACGAAAACATACAAAATTAAAGTTAAAAAAAATATACTATATGTTATATTAAAAATTATGGGTAAAAAATATAGAAGAGCACTCTCCTTTGCATGTCGTCAAAATCTCACCTGTAGCTCGCAAAAGAGCTAGTGAACTTGATATTAATATCGATAAATTAGCAGTAAAATCAGAAGGAAAAATAGGTCTAAAAGATATTGAAGCCGCTACAGATAAACCCCGAGGAATAGCTAGCGATGGTATGCGCAAGGCGATAGCCGCAGCAATGAGCCGCTCCAATGCAGAGATTCCACATTATTATCTTTCAACTCCCATTAATATGACGCCGGCGCTAAAGTGGCTAGAAACACTTAACAGTAAACGGAGCATCCAACAGCGTATTTTACCAGCGGCATTATTGATTCGTGCCGTTGTTAAAGCTTTGGAAGAGGTGCCGGAACTCAATGGTTTTTGGCAAAATAATGAACTACATGTAAGCAAAGAAATTCATCCCGGAATTGCTATTGCCTTACGAAAAGGTGGTTTAATCACACCAGCATTATTAAATACACAAAGCATGAATTTGGATGAAACCATGCAATCTTTTCATGATCTCATCACGCGTACCCGCTCCGGTAAACTACGCAGTTCCGAGATGACAAAACAGACAATTGTCATCACTAATCTTGGCGATTTAGGCGTAGAGAGAGTATATGGAGTAATTTATCCCCCACAGGTAGCACTTGTGGGATTGGGTCATATAACAGATATGCCATGGGTCAAAGGAGATACTTTGACTATACGGAAAGTTTTGCAGGCTACTTTAGCTGGTGACCACCGTGCCACTGATGGTCGAACAGGAGCACTGTTTTTGGAGGAACTGATATGACAAAAGAAAAAATCAAAAAGGCTATTATTAAACATATTTTTGAGATTGCACCTGAACATGAAGGAGAAGAGATTTCAGAGAATGAAAATATACAGCGTTCGCTGGAGATAGACTCATTTGATTTTCTTAACCTTCTGACTGCCCTAAGTGAAGAGTTAGGTGTGGAAGTTCCGGAAGCTGACTATACCAAAGTAGATACACTTGAACACATGACAAACTATTTTGCCGAACATGTATAGATAGTAATTAAAAAGGAGTAATTCTATCCGAAATGCATAAATTAATATAATAGTGTGTAAAAATAGACATTTTGTTAACTAGTTGTATTTAAATTTAGGCTATAATTAATTATGCATTGCAGTAAAATACTCCAGTGATAATATACACTAAAAATATAAGTAGGAGAGTTTCTATGGATACACATGAAAATTTATGTGATATTATAATTTTTGGCGGACACGGTGACTTGTCATTTAGAAAGTTAATCCCCGCACTTTATCATCTATATGGTGATGGATATTTAAATCCTCAAAGCAGGACAACCATAATCACGAGAAAAGACCTGAGTAATGCCCAACATGTAAAATTAATAAAATCAAAACTTCAAGAGTTTTTAGCAGATAGTGAATTTGATGATAATAAATTTAATAAATTTAGTAAACAATTATATATGTCAAAGATTGATTTTACTAACGAAGAAAGTTATAAAAATCTCAAAAGCTTGTTAGAGAAAGAAGAGAAAAGAGATAGAATTTATTATTTATCTTCTTCGTCAGATTTTTTTGGTTTAATTTGTAAAGCTTTAAGTAAACATAAACTCATAAATAGTAAAAGTAGAGTTGTTTTAGAAAAACCAATAGGCAGGGATTTAGAATCTTCACGCACTATAGACAAAGAAGTGTTAAAATATTTCGAAGAAAAACAAATCTATAGAATTGACCATTATCTAGGAAAAGATACTGTACAAAATATCATGGCTCTTCGTTTTTCTAATCGTATTTTTATGCCTCTTTGGGATGCAAACAACATAGATCATGTCCAAATCACTATAGCAGAGAGTGTTGGAGTCGAGGGAAGATGGGCATATTATGATCAATATGGAGCTTTAAGAGATATGGTTCAAAACCATCTAATGCAACTGCTTTGTCTTATAGCCATGGAGCCGCCCTACTCGCTTGATGCAGATAGTGTAAGGGATGAAAAAGTAAAAATTTTACGCTCACTTCGCAAAATGGCTCCAGAAGATATAAGAGAAAAAACAGTTCGGGCACAATATAAAAGTGGTTCAAGTATGGGAGAAATAGTCCCTGGATATCTTGAAGGTGAAGGAATGGGAGAAAGCAAGACTGAAACATTTGCGGCAATTAGAGTAGATATCGACAATTGGCGCTGGAGTGGTGTGCCTTTTTACTTAAGAAGCGGTAAACGCATGAGCAAGAGAAATTCTGAAATAGTTATACAATTTAAAAAAATACCATATTCTATTTTTCCAAACAATGGAAGTGGTATATGTGAAAATAAACTGGTGATTTCTCTTCAGCCAAAAGAGAGTATAAAATTAAATTTGATGAATAAAACACCAGGTATTACCGGACGAATGCACTTACAACAAGTGGATCTTGAACTAAATGCTCCAAAAAGTACAACTAGAAAAACAGAAGCTTATGAACGCTTGCTCTTAGATGTAGTTTATTCAAACCCGACTCTTTTTATGAGACTGGACGAAGTAGAAGCCGCTTGGAAATGGACTGATGTAATCCTGGATGGATGGGAAAAAAATTATACTCCTATGAAAAGCTATAGTGCCGGGACGGATGGACCAAGCGCTTCCATACAATTAGTCGCACAAGATGGTAAAAGTTGGCATGATGAGTAATGAAATTTATGCATTTGGTAGCCAAAAAGAACTAATAGATAATTTAAGCAAAAGCATAATTAAAAACCTACAAGAAGGTATAGATAAAAATGGCAAAGCTTCTCTTGTAGTCTCTGGTGGCAACACACCCAAGCCTCTTTTTGAAAAACTAAGCATCGAAAAATTGCCTTGGGAAAAAGTAAAAATTGGTCTTTGTGATGAAAGATGGGTTCCACCAAGACATAAAGACAGCAATGAAAAAATGGTAAAAGAATATCTATTGCAAAACTTTGCAAAAAAAGCTGAGTTTATTGGTATGTATCAAGACACTACCATACTTGAAGCTGAAGATTTGTGTTCAAAAAAGTTAAAACAAAAACTCTACCCTTTTGATGTTCTTATATTAGGGATGGGAAATGACGCCCATACGGCATCAATGTTTCCAAACAATGAAAAGCTGAAACTTGCTTTTGAGCAAAATCTTGATAAACTCTGTATTTCTATCAAATCAGAAACTGCTCCACATGTAAGAATGAGTTTAACAAGAAAAGCAATTTTAAGTGCAAAAAATATCTATCTTCATTTTGAAGGTATTGAAAAAATAGCTCTTTTTGAAAAGGCAATAAAAGGAAATGACATATTTGAGATGCCCATTCGTTCCATCTTAAACCAAAATGAAAAAAAAATAAAGGTATATTATTCAGGAATA
>CAZYTB010000010.1:0-23076 GCA_964650375.1 uncultured Campylobacterales bacterium
ATTTGGAGTGGCTTCTGCTTTTATTCCATTGGTTGGAAAAGCAAAATCACACGGGGTAAACACCATAGACTGAGCAAACTGCATATCCATATTGTGCACATTTGGCAAATTTCCTACGCTTCCTGCGATGGCAACATAACATTCATTTTCAATCGCTCTTGCTTGTGAACAATGCCTCACTCTTGAATAGCCATTTTGTGTATTCGTTAAAAATGGAACAAATAAAATATCCATCCCCTCATCACTGAGTAAAATGTATAATTGCCTGTTATCTCTTTATAAGTGTGATGATTTGAAAATGTTTCATAATTGACTATAATTGAAAAAGCGCAGCCGGCCAACTCACCATTTACTTTTATAACTATTTGCCCATCTGGAAACTTATCTATGAGTGTTTTTATTTGAGCCTTTTGCCAATATGCATCAGGCATTGTGTCATACGATATAAGCATCGCCTCTTTTAGTTCCTCATAATCATCAATGCTCAGAAATTTGAGTTCAATATTTTCTATCTTTTGCGTTTCCATTTTTTCTACAAAATTTTCTATAATGTAATCAGACATTATATCTGATTTAAAGTGCTAGTCAGGCGAAGAAATATTTTTAAATAAAATTAGAGTTTTAAAAATAATAATGCATTTACCAAAGTTCTTAAAAACTACTTTACTAACCACCAAAATTAAAAAAAATAAATTTTATACCACTTTTTAAAATGTGTGTAATCTTTTAAATTTAAAAAAGATTTTCCATCTTGGATAAATTTTTGTGTCTGTACATCACATTTAGGATTTATCAGTTTATACTGTGTTTTAAAATGTTCTTCATAGAAATCAACATGTTCATATTTTAGGTGAGTTCCAATTTTGTATTTTAAATTTTTTACAACAAACTCTTTTTGCAAAAATAAAGCTACTTGTTCTTGCCATGGTTCTACATCATTTGCACAGCTATGATATCCATATAGATATCTGACAAAACCGGCAAAGTCGTAGAATTTTTCGATGCATTTAACTAAATTATAAGCATCAGCGGTTTTAATCAATGTTCGGATTTTGACACGAAATGCTTTTCTGTATCGGGAGAGATCACTGTATCTCACAGAAATAGATAAAAAATCTATCTCACATGTTTCGATATTAAAATCTTCTTCTTTAAGATGTATAAAGTTTTTTGACTCCCAATTTTGATTATTCATATTACTAAAGCATCCTTTGTTTAGGTGGACTAATTTTTTATTTTAAAAACAATTACTATAATTTAACCTTAAATAGCAAATATCATAAGAAATTGTTCCACAAAGTAACAAATTGTGGTTAAATTTATATTTATATAGAATTATATTGACTTATTAGGAAAATTACTTTATAGTGTTAACCATTAATATTATTATTTATTATATTAGTAAATTATTTCAAGGAGATTAAATGGGAGTGTTTAAAAATATATTTGCAGTAATTGGTGTTATTGTCACAGTGGGGGTGATATATATGTATGTATCATTTGACTTAGGCACAAGGATAGAGCAGGTAAAAAGATTGGATCCTAAAGCAAAAGCCGTATATACAAATATGATGGATGTTCTCTTAACCACGGGAGATATAGCAAAAGCAACTGTAAGAAAGGTTCAAGTCGAAGATGGAATTACTCCTGATGATGTAGTTGAATCATTAAATTCAGTGGCGACAACTAGAGGCATCAAACCAGTTGGTGATTTGCCATTGTCAAAAGAAGTTGAAGCAAGAACTGGTAAAAAACAACCTTATGTAAGAGTTTTGTCTTATTGTAATCCGATGATTGCCGTCAAAATGGTAAAATATTCTATGGCATATGGTGCATTTTTACCTTGTAGAATTGTTTTGATGGAAGATGCAAAAGGTAAATTATGGTTATATGCTATGGATATGGATATGATGATTCATGGAGGAAAAGAGCTTCCACCTGATATGCTAGCATATGGCAATTCTGTTAAAGATACCTTGTATGCCATGATGGATATGGCGGCTAAAGGCGAATTTTAATTATACTATAAAACCATCCTTTAAAAAGGATGGTTTTATAATTTATCCACAAATCACAATTGATTTTATCTGAGTATAATCCTCTTCTATGGCAAATTTTGGACCTTCTTTTCCTATGCCACTTTGTTTAAAACCACCATAAGGCTGTATATCAAAACGCAAAGTTGGTATATCATTTATAACAACTCCTCCAGCATCTAGTTCATCTATAGCCTTAATTGTCATATC
This sequence comes from uncultured Campylobacterales bacterium, assembly GCA_964650375.1. GTDB lineage: Bacteria > Campylobacterota > Campylobacteria > Campylobacterales > Sulfurospirillaceae > JAADIZ01. Next base: position 2,247 of record CAZYTB010000010.1, read on the forward strand.
TAAATTATTTGTAAATATTGAGTATTGCAAACCATAATCTGAGTCATTCATAGAAATTTTGGCTTCTTCGTAGTTCTTCTTAGCTATTAATGAAACTATCGGTGCGAAAACTTCTTGGCATACTATATTCATATCTTCTTTTACATCAACCATTATCGTGGGCTCCAATACTAAGTCTTTATTTTTGCCACCAAATAGTACCCTTGCCCCCTCTTGCGCAGCATTTGCTATCCAAATTTTAGCTTGATCTATCGCATCTTCATCAATCATGGGTCCTATAAAAGTTTGCTCATCATAAGGATTACCGACTTTTAATAAGCTTGTTTCATAAGCAAGTAAATCTGCAAATTCATCATAAACCTCTACATGTACATAAATTCTCTGTAATGAGATGCATACTTGTCCAGAATTTATAAAAGCTCCTACTGCACACTTTTTGGCAGCATCCTTTAGGTTTGCTGATTTGTCTATAAAAGTTGCAGCATTTCCGCCAAGCTCCAGGGCAACTTTTTTGATGCCAGCTTTTTTTATAATAGTTTTTCCAACAGACACACTTCCTGTGAAACTCACAACTCTTGGGATTTCGCTTGTTACAAGTGCATCATTGACTCCCTCTCCACTATATATCACACTCAGAGCATTTTTTATAGCATAAGGGCTTTCTATAAAAAGTTTTGCGAGAGAGTATGCGCAAAGTGGTGCACTCGAAGTTGGTTTTAATACAACTGCATTTCCTGATACAAGTGCTGGTGCAATTTTATGAGCTACTAAATTTAATGGAAAGTTAAAAGGAGTAATCGCAAGAGCAACGCCAACCGGCTCTCTTTTAAAAAAAGCTAATGTTTTTTTGCCGCTAGGCATAGCAGTCGTATCAAAACTCTCTCCTCCAATAGTTACCATAGTATGAGCCGATAATCTTATCGTCTCGATACATCTATTCACTTCACCTCTAGCAAAAACAATTGGTTTTCCTACCTCATCACAAATTAGTTTTGCAAATTTTTCTTTATTTGATTCAAGTTTATCTGCTACATCTTCTAGTCAAGAAATTCTTTGATGAAGTGGCGATTTTTTTGCAATAACAACAGCACTTTTTGCTAGCAATAAAGCTTGTATAGCATCACTTTCACTACAAATCGGATAAGTGGATACTATATTGTTTGTATATGGGTTTTTTTACCTCTACAAACTTCTGTGTACTCTTTTCTTCGCTACCTAAAAACATCTTTGCTTTAATCATGATAAACTCCTAAAACTATCTTTAATGTAAATTTGGGTATTATTATATCTATTTTAATATTATAGGTAGAAAAAAATATGGAAAAAGCAAAATTTATTTGGATGGATGGCGAATTAACTCCTTGGGATGAGGCAAATATTCATATCTTGACTCATACTCTTCATTATGGCAATGGTGTTTTTGAGGGAACTAGAGCCTACATGACAGAAAATGGACTTGCAATTTTTAGGTTAAGAGATCACACAAAAAGACTTCTTAATTCTGCAAAGATAACAAGAATAACACCAGATTATAGTTTAGAAGAACTTGAAATTGCTCAATTAGAGATTTTAAGAGCAAATGATTTTAAATCAAATGTTTATATAAGACCACTTATATACTTAGGTTATGGGGTTATGGGACTTTATCATGCAGGAGCACCTGTTAAAACTGCAATAGCTGCGTGGGAATGGGGAAGTTATCTAGGTGATGAGGGATTAGAAAAAGGTATAAGAGTTAAAATTTCTTCTTTCACTAGAAATCCTGTTAGCTCTACTATGGGAAAAGCGAAGGCGGTGGCTAATTATTTGAATTCCCAATTAGCTAAATATGAAGCAATGGACGCTGGGTACGAAGAAGCACTTTTGCTTGATGACGAAGGATTTGTAGCTGAAGGTAGCGGAGAATGCTTTTTTATCGTAAGAGATGGCATACTTATATCTCCGCCAAATGACACTTCTTTGGAGAGTATAACGCAAAATACTGTGATAGCTCTAGCTAAAGATGCGGGCATCCCTGTTGAGCGAAGAAGAGTAACAAGAGATGAGGTGTATATAGCTGATGAAGCTTTCTTTACAGGAACGGCTGCGGAAGTTACACCTATAAGAGATGTGGATAACTACATAATTGGAAATGGAAAAAGAGGGGAGATTACGAAACAACTTCAAAGTGCATTTTTTGATGTTGTTTATGGAAAAAATGAAAAGTACAAACATCTGTTAACTTTCATTTAAGCGTTTACAGTAAAATAAAAATACTTTAAGCGTTAAAATGAATTTTACTTGAGTTTTGCTCTAGTAAAATAAAAATAAAAAATACAAGGAATAAAATGCCAGTTGATTTAAATGATTATTTTAAGAAGAAGAATGGAAGTAGTGGAGGAGGAGATGGTGGAGATCGTCGCCCTACTCCGAGTATAGAGCCCCCTGAGTTTTTGAAGAATTTAGGTAAAAAAGCAGGTTTTTTATATGTACTTATTGCTGTAGTTGTAGTACTTGTAATTTCTAAACCTTTTGTTGTTATAAATTCTGGTGAAGTGGGAATAAAAGCGACAGCTGGAAAATTTCAACAAGTTCCTTTAAACCCTGGTTTTCATCTTTTTGTACCATTTCTTCAACAAATATTTGTAGTTGATACTAAAGTTAGAGTGATGAATTATACTACTATTGCAGATCAAGAAAAAGTCGCAAGAGGCTCTGGAATAAAAAATAATAATGCAATATCTGTTCTAGATGCTAGAGGTCTTCCAGTATCAATTGATCTTACTGTTCAATATAAGTTAGAACCTTCTACTGCTCCACAAACAATAGCAACTTGGGGAATGGCGTGGCAAGATAAAATTATAAACCCTGTTGTTAGAGATGTAACTAGGAATGTAGTGGGTCAATATACCGCTGAAGATTTGCCTGTAAAGAGAAATGAAATAGCAACTAAAATTGAACAACAAATTAGACAAAACATAAATGCTCAACCTGGTCATCCAGTCAAACTTTTAACAGTACAACTTAGAAATATTATATTACCACAAAAAATAAAAGATCAAATAGAAATAGTTCAAATAGCAAAACAACAAGTACAAAAAACTAAATATGAAGTGGAAATTGCAAATCAAGAAGCTATGAAAAAAGCAGCTCTTGCAACTGGAAATGCAAATGCAATAAAAATTGAAGCCGCAGGTCAAGCAAGTGCTACAAAAATTGAAGCAGCTGCAAGTTCTTACGCGAATATCATAATTGCAAAAAGTATAACTCCAAATTTATTAAGACTTCGTCAAATAGAAGTACAGGGAAAATTTAATGATGCATTAAAAGTGAATAGAGATGCTAAAATTTTCTTAACACCTGGTGGTGCAGTTCCAAATATTTGGGTTGATGCAAAAGATATACAAAAAACCACAAGCATGACTAAATAGGAATAGAAGTGAACGAAGAGCTTATAAACAGTATTGATTGGGATAAAAATCCTCTTATTCCCGTTATCACACAAGATTGTGAAGACGGGAAAGTACTAATGTTGGCTTACACCGATAAAGAAGCCTTTGACTTGACACTTAATACTAAATTTGCTCACTATTATTCTAGAAGTAGAAAGAGACTTTGGAAAAAGGGTGAGCAAAGTGGGCATACACAAGAAATAGAAGAAATATATTTAGATTGTGACAGTGATACTTTACTGCTAAAGGTCAAACAAAATGGTGCTGCTTGCCACACAGGTAGAATGTCCTGTTTTTTCAATAGAATTGATGTGAGTGAAGATTTGCCTAAGATTGAAGAAAATATAGAAGCCTACAGCATAAGTGATACTTTGTATCATATCATACAAGAAAGAAAGAAATCAGATCCTAAAAAATCCTATGTGGCCTCTCTTTTCAAAAAAGGAGAAAACTCAATACTTAAAAAAGTGATTGAAGAAGCTGGTGAGTTTTGTTTTGCAGTTAAAGACAAAGATGAAAAAGAAATCGTCTATGAAGCGGCTGATTTAGCTTTTCATACTCTTGTGGCACTTGGGTATAAAGACATCAATCCTGATTTAATAAAACAAGAATTAAAAAGAAGATTTGGGCTTAGTGGCATTGAGGAGAAAAATAGTAGAGATAATGAGTGAATTAAAATTTTCTATTTTTAATTATATAAATCATTTCAGTCTGTATGACTATATGGCATATATTTGGCTACTATTAACCTTCTTTATACTTATAATTCTCTCTATCATCATTATGAAAAAATCTCTTAAAATATCTATCATTATGATTTTATTATCATTTATTTTACTCTCTATTGGTCCAATTATCCTGAAAAATTTTCTAGATAAAGCACTAAGAGCAACCCAAATCAAAAATGTAAACTTTGAAAAACTTCACTTTTCCAACACATTGATAGTCAATAGTGTTATAAAAAATGTATCAGAAAAAGCTTTTAGTCAATGCCAAATAAAAACAAAAGTATATAAATCATCAGATTCTAAAATAAAATCTTTTATAAATGAATTAAAGCCAATTAGATATAGGACGATTTTAGAGCAGAGGGTTATAAATCCAGGTGCTATTATAGATAATAGGATTGTTTTTAATAATTTTATCTATAGTGGCGACATAAATATTTCTATAAAAGCGGAGTGTTATTAAGATGGTATCTTATTTTACGATTGTACATATAATCACACTTGTTATACTTTTTATCATATTTATAGCATTGCTCATAATATCTTTTAAAGAAACGAGAAAAAAAGTTTTATTTGCAATGATTTTTTCAAATTTTTTAGTTATTTCAACTCTTGCTGTTTTTTCAATGTTTGTACTAGATAAATATACTAAAAAAGCGAGATTAGAAGATATCTCTCAAGCAAGAGTTCTCATAAGTGAATCTTTTGTGATTACGGGAAGAGTCAGAAATATAGGAAAATTTGATATTTCCAAATGTATGTTAAATGTCAAATTAGTCAATGATGCGGTTACATCCGGAAATCTAAAAGGTTCAACTCTTTACAAACCAAGTTCAGGTCTTGATTTTTTAACCAACAAAACAGACATTCAACAATCAACGGTTATAAAAGACTTTGTAATTGCTAGAAATTTAAAGGTAGATGAACTTAGAAATTTTAGCACATCTATGCGATATCCATCATACTTTAAAAAACCTCGTTTAATTTACAAACTGCATTGTAGGTAAAACTACTTGATAAAATAATTTCCATCAAAACTAACAAGTGAATAATTCATATCTTCCCCAATGCTTTTTTTAAGAGAATCAATACTTAAAAAGCTAAGAGAATCTGCTTTTACATAATCTTGCACTTCCTCTACGCTCATATTTGCGCTTATTAACTCTTCATAACTTGGAGTATCAATACCATAACGGTCAGGATGCTCAATAGCAGGTGAAGCTATACACATGTGAACTTCTTTTGCCCCTGCCTCTTTAAGAATTTTAATAATTCTTTTAGCAGTTGTTCCTCTTACTATGCTGTCATCTACAACAATTATTTTCTTTCCTTTTAGTAAAGAACTTATAGGAGACAATTTCAATTTCACCTTCATGTCTCTTTTAGCCTGAGTTGGCTCAATAAAAGTCCTTCCAACATAGTGATTTCTCACTATCCCCATCTCAAATGGAATATTGCTCTCGTTTGCATATCCAAGTGCTGCGCTCACTCCACTATCTGGAACAGGGATTACTAAATCTGCCTCTATTTTATTTTCCCTTGCCAACGCTCTTCCCATCTCTTTTCTAACGGCATATACGCTTTTCCCCTCAATTACACTATCGGGGCGTGCAAAATATATAAACTCAAAAGCACAAATATGCGGATCTGGTTCAAAAAGTTGGAGACTCTCATATTCTTTTTTTGTACTATCAAATATAATCATTTCTCCAGGTCTAACATCTCTAATAAATTTTGCTCCAACCAAATCAAACGCACAAGTTTCGCTAGCAACAATATATCCACCATCTTCCAATTGCCCAAGAGATAAAGGTCTCACACCATATCTATCTCTTATGGCAAAGATTTTATGTCTTCCTTGAATCAATAAACAATAAGCACCTTTTATAATATTTAATGCTTCAATTATTCTGTCTTTAAGGTGTTCTTCATGGCTTCTAGCAATTAGATGAATTATATTTTCAGTGTCCATCATTGATTGAAAAATCGCTCCTTCGTCTATGAGGGCATTTCTCACTTCGTCTTTGTTTATAAGATTTCCATTGTGGACAACTGAAATCTCTCCTAGCTTGTAATTAGCATGTATCGGCTGAGCATCAAGTACAGATTTGCTTCCTGCTGTTGAGTATCTATTGTGACCTATAGCCATAGAGCCTTTTAGATAATTAAGCGCTTCTTCATCAAAAACTTCGGTAACTAAACCTTTTTTTTTAATTTTTCTTAAAATTTTTCCATCACTTGCACTAATTCCTGTGGCTTCTTGGCCACGGTGCTGCATAGCAAAAAGAGAATAATAAGCAACTCTTGCAGCTTCACTTGCTCCGAACACACCAACTATCGCACACATAAATATCCTTTAGAGACCCAAACAATCACTTATATTATATAATCCATTTTCTTGATTTTTTATCCATTTTGCTGCTTTTATAGCACCTTTTGCGAAAGTGTCACGACTGGTTGCTGTATGATTTAATTCTACAAATTCACCGTCATTATAGAACCCAACAGTATGTCTTCCTACTATATCTCCTCCGCGAAGTGCCATTATTGCAATTTCATCTTTACTTCGTTCACCAATCAAACCGTTTCTGCCACTCACCCTTACATCTTCAAGTTTTAATCCTCTTGCACTCGCAGCATGTTCACCTAAAGTCATAGCAGTTCCACTTGGTGCATCTTTTTTATATCTATGGTGTTGCTCAACTATCTCTATATCAAAATCACTTAAGCTACTAGATGCTAAAGATACCAACTTGTTTAAAACAGCGACTCCTAAAGACATATTTGTTGAATATAAAATTGGCATGGATTTTGAAGCTTCATTTAGTAAGTTTTGCTGATGAGAGCTTAGACCTGTTGTGCCTATAACCAATGGAGTTGGATTTTCAAGTGCAGCTTCAAGTAAAGTTTCAGTCGCAAAAGCTATAGTAAAGTCAATTACGACATCACTATTTTTAAATAATTCAGTATAAGACTCTGTAACTACTGTATCTGATGGAATTTGGAAATTAAACTCTTCTATCGCATGCAACATATACGGTTTAGCGACTGGGTCTTTTATTAAATTCTCTATCAAAAGTCGACCTACCTTACCAGTCGATCCATGAATTCCTACTTTCATATAATCTTCCTTAATCATTTATATATTCTATTGCTTGTATTCCTGCGGTTGCGCCATCACCCGCTGCACAAACTACTTGTTTGGCAGCTTTTATTCTTATATCTCCTGCAGCAAAAAGGCCTTTTATAGAAGTATGCATACTTAAATCAACAATCACATTTCCGCTTGAATCTAAATCACAGATTGACGAACCGTCTTCTTGCATAAGAATTGAATTATTTACATTCATTCCGACAAAAACAAAAATTCCAGGAATTTTTAAATCTTTTTTATTGCCATCTTTGTCCATAATAAAAACACCTGTTACCCCACTATTGTCGCCATATATTTCATCAATTGTTGAATTTAAAATTAGTTCAATTTTCTCATTTTTTTTTACTTTTTCAACAGTAATAGGACTTGCCCTGAAAGAATCTCTTCTGTGGACTAAATATACTTTTGAGCAAATATTAGCCAAATAAAGAGCTTCTTCCAGAGCAGTATCACCGCCGCCTAGCACTGCTACTTCTTTATTTTTATAAAAAAATCCATCGCATGTAGCACAAGTGCTAACACCTTTTCCAAAAAATTTATCTTCACCTTTGATTCCAGATCTTCTTGGGGTACTTCCTGTGCACACAATGACACTTTTTGATTCAACTATCTCGCCACCAAGAAGAAAAACTTCAAAAATTCTATCATCTCTTTTTGATATAGTTTTTACTTCATCCATCCTATGCTTTAATCCAAATCTCATACACTGTTCCGGCCAATGTTCCATCAAATCCAGTCCAGTCATAACGATGGATACTCCAGGATAATTTTCTATTTCGCTACTACTTGTAATTTGACCTCCGGGAAGACCTTTTTCAAACATAACAACATCTTTTAATCCACCTCTTGTGGCATAAAGTCCAGCTGTAAGTCCAGCTGGTCCACCACCAATTATCGCTAAATCTAACATCATATTATCCTTATTATTTTATTTTATTACTTCTATCATGCTATCTTGCTTGTATAGCAAATTTTTATCTTTTTTAATTTTAAATACACTTGGTACTTCGTAAATATTAAATCTTTGAACAAATTTCAAGAGAGTATTTATGCCTGATGTAATGTATGTTACATTTCCATCATGCCCTCTTTTTTTTTGATATAAATCTAACGCTATTATATGATCTGATTTATTAATATTTCGTAAAAGGTTATCTATTTTTTGCATATTTGAGCTATAAACTATGACCGTATATTCATCATACTTTGGAACAAATATATCGCTTTTCTCATAATAAATCCAATTTTGAAAATTTATAAATTTATACTCTGAGAAACGATAGTTAAAATATGCAAACGCACCAGCTATCATCAGTGCACCAAAAAAAGAAGCAAAAAGGTAGTTAAGGGAGAAAAGTTTTCTCCCTCTTTTCATTTGTAAATCTTTATTTTTTGAAATAAAGAAAACTTAATCATTATAAGTATGAATTAATTTTGTCAGTTAGAATTTGTTTTGAAGAAGCACCTATCATTTGATCAACCAATTCTCCATCTTTAAAAAATAGTATTGTTGGTATTGATCTGATTCCGTATTTAACAGCTACCTCTTGCTCTTCGTCTGTATTTACTTTACAGATTTTTGCCTTGCCATCAAAATCTTCAGCCAATTCTTCGATAACCGGAGCTATCATTCTACAAGGTCCGCACCATGGAGCCCAAAAATCAACTAATGCCACACCTTCACTTACTGTACTATCAAAATTTGATCCAGTTAACTCTGTATATTTTCCCATTATTTCTCCTAAATTTTTAATTAATAATTTGAGCGTATTATACAAATAGTATCTTTAAAGTTACCATAGTTAAGTTTTTTAATTGACAATATAAACTAATAGCTTATATTTTCTAAAATTTCAATTCCCTCAGGAGTTACCAAAGCAGCGCATATTTGATACTCTTCATCACTGTTATATTTCATCAAATAATAGTTTATTGTTTTTATAATCTTGTTCATTTTAGGAGGTGTAATCCTATAGATTGGATCGTAATTTTGAGAATATTTTACTTCGAAAAAACTTACAACAGCATCTTTTTTTGCGATTATATCTATTTCGCCGAATCTTGAGTGAAAGTTTCTCTTTATAATTTTATAATTTTGTTGTATTAGATATTTTTCTACTCTATCTTCAGCATTTTTTCCAATCTCTACACTCATTTATTCTTCTATCCTTATCATAGCTGGAGTTTGTTTTATAAATTCACACTCACTTATCTTTCTAATTGCATTTTGTATATCTTTTTCAAAACACTGATGGGTTGAAAAAAGAAGTGTTGCAAATTGAGCATTTTTACTTTGTTTTTGTAAAAAACTATTTATTGATATGCCATAATCTCCTAGAATCTTTGAAATTTGGGATAAAACACCAATCTTATCTGCTGCCTCTATTCTTACATAATATTTTGTGAAGATTTCATCTGAATTTTTTAATTTTAAAACACTTCCTTCTAAAATATTTTTAAATCCCAGCATTGGCGAATTGTTACCATCTCTTGCAATATCTATGATGTCAGATATCACAGCACTCGCAGTTGCATTGCCTCCTGCACCTGGTCCATAATACATAGTTTCTCCAACACAATCACCAACAACGCTCACCGCATTCATAATGCCATCAACTTTTGCTATCATCTTATTTTTGTTTATAAGAGCTGGGTGAACTCTAAGTTCAACGCTGTCTCCTATCTTTTTTGCTATCGCTAGCAATTTTATACTATACCCAAACTCATTTGCAAAAAATATATCTTCACTATTTATATTTTCTATCCCTTCTATGAGTATGTCTTCTGGTTTTGCATCAATTCCATAAGCTATGCTTGCTAAAATCAAGAGTTTATGAGCAGCATCATATCCGCCAATATCAAATGAAGGGTCTGCTTCAGCGTAACCTAACTCTTGAGCCTCTCTTAATATTTCATCAAACTCAACACCTTCACTCATCATTTTTGTCAGCATATAGTTGCAAGTTCCGTTCATGATTCCTTTAATTGATTCTATATGATTGGCACTTAATCCTTCTCGAAGAGATTTAATGATAGGAATTCCGCCAGCCACACTGGCTTCAAAGCCTATAGGCTGCCCTTTTGCATATTTCTGAAGTTCGTATCTATGATATGCAAGCATTGCTTTATTTGCTGTCACAAGAGCTTTATTGTTCGCTAAAGTCTTTTTTGCAACCTCAAATGCTTCATCAATACCACCCATCAACTCTACCACTATATCTATACTTTCATCTTCTAAAACATCATCAATATTGTCAGTCAAAGGTATATTTAAACCTCTGTTTTTATCTAAATTTTTTACTACTCCAACTACAGGAACTATATCTTTCCCCGCTCTTGCTTTGATAACATCTCTGTTTTTTTGTAAAATTCTTACTACACTACTACCAACAGTTCCCACGCCTATAATTCCAACTTTTATCACTTTACTGTCCTCTTTTTGCCAAGCTTTGCCCAGCAAAAATTCCTCGCAGCTGCTGCGCGAAGTTTCACTTCTGTATTTTTCATTTTTCTAAACTTTTCAGATATTTTTTAACATTTCTTGCTGCCTGTCTGATTCTATTTTCATTTTCAATTAAAGCAATTCTCACATATTCATCGCCATGCTCACCAAAACCAATACCGGGGCTTACTGCAATCTTGGCTTCCCTCAGTAGTTGTTTTGAAAATTCCATACTTCCTAAATGTCTTGCAATTTCCGGTATTTTAGCCCAAACAAACATAGTTGCTTTGGGTTTTACTATATCCCATCCAGCATTTTTAAAACTCTCACAAAGTACATCTCTTCGTTTTTTATAAATATCTATTATCTCGCTGACACATTCCTGAGGACCATCAAGTGCAACAGTAGAAGCCACTTGTATTGGCGTAAACATACCATAATCAAACCAGGATTTTATCTTTTGCAATGCTCCAACCAACTTCGGATTTCCTACGATAAAACCTACTCTCCAACCTGCCATATTATAACTTTTTGATAAAGTTGTACTCTCAACTGCAACATCTTTTGCACCCTCAACTTCAAATATTGAAGGAGTTTTATATCCATCATATGTGATATCTGCATAAGCGATATCGCTAATTATGTAAAATCTTTCTTTTTTAGCATACGCCACCAATTCTTCATAAAAAGATTTTTCGACTGTTACAGTTGTTGGGTTGTGAGGAAAATTTACTACTACAAACTTTGGTTTTGGAACAGAATCCCTAAAAACTTTTTTCAATTTAAAAAAGAATTTTTCTGTATCTAATTCAAAATTCTCATTAAAATCAAGTCCCATTTTATGTACATTTCCGCCTGCTATTATAAAAGCTTGGGAATGAATAGGATAAGCTGGATCTGGAACGACTGCCACATCCCCCGGGTTTGTTATAGCTTGAACTAAGTGCACATATCCTTCTTTGCTCCCGAGTGTTGCAACAGCTTCGCTATTTGGATCCAAATCTACATCATATTTTCTCTTATACCAATTGCAGATAGCCAGTCTAAGTTTATAAATACCCTTACTTACACTGTATCCATGTGTTTTATCTTTATCTACTGATTCTATTAATTTATCAATAATGTGTTGAGGAGTTCTGCCGTCTGGATTTCCCATGGAAAAGTCAATAATATCTTCTCCTGCCCGTCTTGCTTCAAGTTTCATCTCATTTACTTCAGCAAATAAATAATTTGGCAAACGCTCTATTGTATTAAATCTAATTTCGTCGAACATATTTACTGTCTCCTTTTTCTGAGCAAAACCCAGTGAAAACTCCTCTTGACTTTTGCTCCATTTTTGGCAAGAGTGCTTTTTATTTTTCTAGTTATTGCTTTTTAAATATACTGACAATCCATGCTTTATATTGTCCAGTGTGTATATATCACTCACTCTTATGTATTTACAATTTTCTGGAACATCCAGTTTTACTGCATATGTTCTTTTATTCATTTTTGTTTGTGATATAACATGTAAACCACTATCAAAAAATACAATCAAAGGGTACCAATGATCACTAAAACTTGACCTCAGCTTGATGAGACTGAAATTATGATTTTCTATCCAATATGGCTCTATCGGTTTTGGTAATTTGATAGTGGTATCAGCTTCAATTTGCCTGGTATTTAGTTTGGCATTTGTTGAATCAATCTTGTAAATCCAACTATAGTCGTTTTTTTCAATAATATCATCTATGGCACAACCCCTCTTTTGCAATTCTTTTGCAAATAATATGGGATTGATAAGATGTTTTGTTTTTAAATTTATTAACCAACTAAATTTTTGATCAATTTTTTTAGCTTCACTTGTTAAAAAATAGTTATATCCTATAGCATCTAAAGATTCACTTATAACCTTCATAAATATCAAAGGATTTTTGTCTGTCATAAACTCTACATGTAGAGAGATAGGCTTATTAAGAAATAGTTTAAACAGTCCATTGTCTTTGAGTACACTTATCACTTTTAAGCTATCTACATTGCCATCAGTTTGCCTATAAAAGCTAGAGCTGTCTTTAAATAAAATTTTAATTAAATTTTCTTGTTTTACATACTCTTTTTCGCCCATATAAGTTTTAATCTTATCTTGCAAATTTGCAAATAAAATTGTTGCTAAAACAACTAATATAAAAAGTTTTTTTACCAAAGAGAGCCTCTATTTAACTTCTTAAATTTTTCTGTAGAAATTACTGATATATTTCCATCTTTTACAAGCAGCTTTATAGATTGAGGGGATTTATACTTTGTAACAACCCCTTTAAAAAATAGAGTAAAATGCCCATGTCCCGTAGTAATCAACTGATTCTTAGAAGGATCTATCGAAAAATTACCGTCCCCTAAAAATGATTTTCTTTTGAAACCATCTAAATAAATTACTCCCAACCAAAGCTTAGAACTTGGAGATATAAAATCATCAGTTTTTTTAGGCGCCTTACTTTGGGAAGATACATTACTTTCATTTGATGCAATTAGATTAATTGTGCTATTTAACTCTTTTTTATTTTCCACTATATTTGTTTTTGTTGTGTTCGCTTCGATTATATTTGCACTTTCCACATTGCTCTGATTTTGCTCAATCACCTGTGTTGTATTTATATCGCTATTGATTTCTGCTTTTGTGAAAGATTTTTTTGCTTCGCTTACGGCAGGGGTTTCTTCATAAGTGTAGTTGGTATCATTTTTAAGTAATGGATTCTCAAAAAAATTTAATTTCTTATCTAAAAATATATACGCACCATATAAAATAACTATAAGCAAAAGTATAGAGAAAAGTGCGAATAAAACTTTGTAGTATTTGTTTGATTCTTGGGCTATAAATATCTGCGGTCCAGCATTTTCTTTTCTATTTTGATCCCAATATTTTTTTGCCTCTTCAAGCCAATCAGTGAGATCTAATTTATATTCTCTAGAAATTATTTTTACAAAACCCATTGTATTTGCTCTATTTAATTTGTCGAATTCTGAATTAATTATATATTTTAAATTTTTAACTTCTATGTGAGTTTTTTTAGAAACTTCTTTTAAACCTATCTCTTCTAGTATTTTAATATCATCCATTAAAAATCCTATCGCACAGTATTGCAGTTGCTGCACTAACATTTAAAGAGTCAAACTCTCTACTCATTTTTATAGAAACAATCTCATCCAATTTTGATTTTATTTTACTAGGAATTCCCTCATTTTCACTACCCATCATCATAGCAATTTTCGAATCAAATTTAATATTTTTGATATTTTTACCATTCATATCCGCACCATAAAGTGTAAAACCAATTTGTTTTAATTCATTTAATAAATCCAGTGTATTACTTTCCAATACAATTGGCATATCAAATACTGCCGCACTGCTAGTTCTTATAATCGCTTCTAAATTTATACTTTTTATACCACTTATAATAACAGCATCAGCACCAAATACATACGCACTTCTGATAATTGCTCCGATATTTCCGACATCTGTAATACCTTGCAATATCAAAAAAAACGAACCTTTTTTTACTTCAGAAAAATTTGAAAACTCCATATCCTCAATTTCGGCAATAAAGCCTTGATGATTTCCACCATGACTCAGTGCCTGTGCTTTTTTATTATCCACCAAAGAGACATCATCGCATATTCTTTTAATTTTATTAAAAAGTTTTTGATCACACTTTTTAGAAAGTTGTACTTTTTTTAATTTTTTTGGATATTTTTCTAAAATATACAAGAAAAGTTGTTTACCATAAATAATCATGTTTTTATTGTATCCAAAATATCTTAAAAAGTACTATAAGAGACTATTTTTGGTAGTTTTTTTCATAACATTCTTTTATGCTTTTTCCTGTTAACTTTGAGAGTAATTTTGCTTTTTGTTTAGGGTGAAGTTCTAGTGCATTTATATCTTCTTCACTAATAGCTTCTCCATTTTGTTCGACTTTTGGCTCTAATACCAAAGCCCACTCACCTTTAGTATTAATATTTTCCAAAAAATCAGGAAAATCCTTTGAAAAAGAAAAGAACTTCTTTTCAAATTTTTTAGTTGCCTCTTTTATAGCAAACAATCTTCTATGTGGGCAATTTTTTGCTAACTCATCTGCAAGTTTTGAAATTCTATGAGGAGACTCGTATAAGATTATAGGATTTATAGAGTTTATGACTTCACTAAGCGCATTTGCTCTTTCTTTACCCTTGTGAGGTAAAAAACCGTAAAAAAAGAATTTGTTCAAATCAAACCCACTTGAAGCATAAGCCAGAAGAGCGGCATTGGCGCCGGGAAGTACTTCGTAGTTTATATTTTCTTCTTGGCAAAATTTAACTAGTTTTGCACCAGGATCACTAACGCACGGCATTCCTGCATCACTCATAAAAGCTATATCTTTACTAAAAATTTCTTTGTCTAAGGAAGCCAATACTTTTTCATCATTATGTGAGTGAAAAGAGATAAATTTATCAATTTTAAATTCTGTGCTATGCCTGATAGAGAGTAAATTTAGAAGTTTTTTTGTGACTCTTGTGTCTTCACAAAGGAGAATTTGCATTTCAGTTAGAAGTTTTAAGCTTCTAACTGAAATATCATCTATATTTCCTATGGGAGTAGGAATTAAATATACCAAAATATTTTAGAAAAATTATTTTAAATTATATTTTTTCTTAAACTTTTCAACTCTACCCGCAGCATCCACTATTTTTTCACTACCTGTAAAAAACGGATGGCACTCATTGCAAATGTCTATCTTCATTGCTGGTTTATTAGACATTGTTTCAAATTTATTTCCACAGGCACAACTAACTGTACATGTTACATATTCAGGATGAATATCTTTTCTCATTCTTAATTTCCTTGTAATTTTATGTATTAATACCCCTAATAATTAGTAAAAATCAAAACACCACTAAAGCCCTAGGTGTTTAAACTAAGCAGTAGGCCCTTCGAGCCCACCGCTATATAGGGGGAGGGGAATTGTAATTATATCACAATAGACTTAAGATTTCAAGATAGAAACACGGAAGATAAAGATAAAACTGCAGTTTCACTTCTTAATATCATAGGGCTAGAGAGTCCTCTGATATTAACTTTTTCAAATAATTCTCTCTCATTTTTAGTAAAGCCGCCCTCGCATCCAACTAAAAATGAGTTTATATTTTCATTTTTATCAATCTTTTTTTCACTAAAATCAATAATCTTACTTTTTGGATAAAGTTTTAAAAAATCACTTAAATTTTCCAATATTTCGATTTTCATCATCTCGCTTTTTCCGCATTGTTGTGATGAATTTATCAAAATCCTATTAATTCTATCCAAATCAATTTTAAAATTCTTTTGTGAAAACTCACAGTAAACAAAACTGATTTTTGATACGCCTAACTCATTTAAAAATGGAAGTGTTTTTTCTATGGTCTTAGGATCAACAACGCACCATCCTACATGTAAAGATTTTTTAGCTTCAATTTTTAAAACTTTACTATTTATCAGTTCTAAACTAGCTTCTCTCTTATTGATGTTTATTATTTTGTAGCTATATAATTTATCATCTATAAGATTTCTAAAAAACAGGATTTCACCATTTTTTACTCTTCTTACTTTAAAAATATGGGAAAACCCTCTCACATTAAGAGTTAAATTAATCTCACCTGCCTCTTTACAGTGAATAAATTGCATTTACTTTATTGCGTAAACTAGAGCCATTGTTACTATAACTAAAATCGCATCAATCAGATGTTTTCTTCTTGAAAATCTCACAAATCTGATGATTCTTTTTTGATCATTACTTCTTAGAGATTTAAATTTTTTATATCTTTTTATTGTAGTCATAAAAATCACAAACCAAACAATTATCATAACAATTACTGAATGATAAACTGCAAATTTTGAAATTCCCAGTAAAACTAAACCAGTGAATATAACAGTGGCTAAAAAAAGATAATATATCGGCAAAATTGTTCGAACTCTCTTAGCAAGAGCATCATAGCTCAAGCTATTATTGATTAAAAAATAATTTACAATAGCCAAAATCAAAACTATACCAACAAATGCTGTATGCAAATACAAAGTTAATTCAAATGTTTTATCCAACATCAACCTCCTGTTTCATAAAATGCACGCTCAGATGTCTCGTTTTCACCATCATTGCTCCATTTGTTCTTTTCAGGCTTATTCTTAAGCACAACTTTTAGAACATTGGCTGCGGCTTCTATATCACCATTTTGAACCGCCTCCTTTATACTCATAGCTTCATCAAAATATAAACAAGGTATAAGCATGCCCTCAGCTGTTAATCTAATGCGATTACAATCTTCACAAAAGTCATGCTTGTGAGGATCTATGATACCAAATCTATATCCATCTTCCAGTTCAAATAGATGAGCAGGAGAAGATTCAATTCTTCCAATTGCCTTAAAATTATATTTTTTAGATATTATGTCCTGCACTTCTTGTTCATTTAAACCTTGAAGCTTATCTTTTGCAAATTTATTTTCCATATATTCAATATATCTGATAGCCATATTTTTTGATTTAGCAAACTCCAAAAGGTCTAAAATCTCACCATCATTTATACCTTTCAAAGGCACTGTGTTGAGCTTGACTTTTAACCCAACTTTTAAAGCCTCTTCTATACCAGCCAAAACTTTCGCTAAAACATCTTTTTGAGAAATTTTTTTTGCAATTTCCGGTTTTAAAGTATCTAATGAAATATTTATTCTCTTAAGTCCTGCATCTTTCAACTTTTTGGCTAAAGGTTTCAAAAGATATCCGTTTGTTGTAAGAGCTAAATCCAAATCACTCCTATAATCGCTGATCATCTTTATAAACTTATCCAAATCAGCTCTTAAAAGTGGCTCACCGCCAGTTATTCTTATTTTATTTATGCCCTCATCAATTCCAACTTTTACAAAAAGAAATAAATCTTCAAAAGTTAGTAAATTTTCTTTTGGAACCCAAGAAAAAGGTTTCTCCGGCATACAATATTGGCATCTAAAATTACATCTCTCAGTTACAGAAATTCTTAGATAGTTTACTTTTCTACCATGTCCGTCTATTAGCATTTTATAATCCTTAAAAATATTAAAAGCAATTATACCTTTATCAACCAATAATCATATAAAGCAAAATAATTATTGTTTTAATAAAAGATTCATCGGTTTAAAAAAATCTATGACTGATGAATCTTTTATAAATCCAACATTATAAGGATGTTGTGTTCTAAAAATCTTAAATTCTTTTGTAATTGGAAGTTTTTTTTCAATCATTTTTGCCATATTTCCAAATAAAATAAGTTCTATATCTTTATTTTTTATTTTCTGCAATAATCTATCCATAAATGGCAAAAATTCCTTTACATGTAAAGAAGTATCTTTTTTGCATGTAAATATCAATGAAGTATTTAAAAGTAAGATTCCATTTTTTTCAAAATTGTTTTTAAGATCCATAATATCTTTGATAAAAGCATCCGTATTTATCCGTGCTATCTCTTCTTTGGAAGTATTATTTCTATCTAAAACACCATTTGCAACTAAAAGCATTTTAATAAAATTTCTAAGGCTAGTGGCTCTATTTACTTTCTTACTAAGTCCGGATTTGCTAAATATTTTCTCAACCATACCATCTATAAATGCATAACCAATAGCACTTTTCTCTCTTGGATATGGGTCTTGACCAAATAAGATATATTTTGCATTCTCCAAAGAAAGAGTTTTGAAAGCATTTAAAAAATTAGAATAATTTGGAAAATAACTCTCATCTTCTTCTAAAAATTTTCTATAGTTGAAGTTTAGGCTTCCATAACTTTCCTCAACAATATCTTGCCAAGTGGGATGGAGTTGTGTCACTTCAAATTTGCCAATTTTAAAATTAAGTCAACTTCACCTATGCCAATTCTTAAATCTTTAGCAATCATTGCCTCACTTCTACCAGATCTATACTGTGATATGATAATTTTTTCATTTGACTCTGCAACATTTGGTGGCACAAAATTTTTCTCTTTCGTTTTATTTTCCAGTGAATCTATCCTTGCTATCTGCTCATCTTGAAAGCTGACCATAACAGTTTCAATTTCTTTAATAGAATCAACCATTGGCAAAAGAGAATCTTGTACTTCAATTGTAATCTGCTTTCGTATTTCATTTTTAAAATTCTTCAAATCATAATTATCTTTGGAAGATAATTTTTCTATATTTTTAGAAAGTATATGATTTTCTCTATTTAAATCTTCTATGATTCTTTCATAAGTACTGAGTTTGCTAGAAACTTCTTGATCCCTCAAAAATGTTAAGAAAAAAAGTATTACCACTAAGATGCTCAGCGCTATTAATCCTATCAATTCTATACTCATAAGTCATTCCTGTAGTGCTTTTATTTCTCTAATCTTTGCTCTTTCTCGCGCACTCATGTAGGTGCTCCATTCTCTCTTATCTTGATCATGCATTAAAACAATTTGTGCTGTATTTTTATCAAGTGCTTTAAAAAACAGTGGGATCTCTCTTTTTGGGAAAAACGGCATCAAAATACGCCCATAGTATCTTATACCCTGTTTTAAATCGCCATCTATCAAATTAAAATGTTCATATCCGATGCCTTCAATATTTTTTTGATTCTCCAAATTTAAAAAACTTGGTTTCTCATTCTTTATATAAGCACTTAATTCATCTACTTTTCTATGCAACTCAACTATAAGTGTCAATAAAACTTGGTCACTTTCACTGGTTTCTCCTCTAGCTTTTGCCAATTTTAGCCATTGACCTACATTGTCCTCTTCGCTATTTGAGAGTTTATCATACTCCCTTTTATATTTTTCTTCATCTTCACTCATCTTATCAAAATTTAGTTTAAGTGGTGCATTTACAAAACGAATATTATTCACGATAAAATCCTATCTAACCATATAAATATAAAAAACATAATCCCCAAATATCCATTTAAAGTGAAAAATGCTTTATCTATTTTTGAAAAATCTTTTACAACAATTTTGTGTTCCATATAAAGTATTATAGCAGATATAAAAACTCCAAAGTAAGCAAGCCATCCTAAATTTGCTAAATACACAAAAAAAAGCCAAAAAAGTATAGTTTGTGCATGAAAAAGTCTAGATATAAAAAAAGTTGCTTCTTTGCCATACTTTGAAGGAATTGAGAAAAGATTGTTTTCTTTGTCATACTCAATATCTTGCAAAGAATACAAAAGATCAAAACCAGCCACCCAAAAAACAACACCAAAACACAGCATCACAGACCAGATTGGAATATTTCCTCCTATAGCCACTGCTCCTGCAATCGGTGCAAGACCTAAGGATAGACCTAAAACCAAATGTGCAGTTTCTGAAAATCTTTTAAATATCGAATACCCTCCAAGGATAACCAAGATAGGAAATGAAAGATAAAAAGCAAGAGAGTTTATAAAATATGCAACGACAATAAAAACAAGAGCATTTATAATGATAAATAACAGCATATTTTTTTCACCAACTCTGCCATCCACGCTTGGTCTTCCGGAGGTTCTTGGATTATACTTATCTATATCTTTGTCTGCCCATCTATTAAAGCCCATAGCAAAATTTCTAGCACTAACCGCTGCTAATAATCCAAAAACAAGAAGTTTCCAACCAAACCACATAGTATGGTTTAAGTTAGATGAATAAACTATCATAGAGATAAATATAAAAGGTAAAGCAAAAATAGAGTGCTTAAAAACTATCAATTCATTAATACTTTTCAAAATTTCTAAGTATTTTTTCAATATAAACCCTTATAGTAAATTTTAATCATAAATTTTACTATAAATGACATTAAAAGTGTTATAATTTCTATTTAAAATAATCAAAATAGTATCTAATAAGAGTTCTATAAACGAGAATGGGATATTTTTTTCAAAGCAAAAGCTTTCTCACTAAGACTGACAAATACAAGAGAAGAGGAATCTTTATGAGCTTTACTCAGGGAAAAAGGGATAATCAGATGAATACATACAGAAGCTCTGCTTCGTGCTTTAGTCGCGAGGAATTTGACTTGAGTTTTACTCAGGGAAAAAGGGATAATCAGATGAATACATACAGAAGCTCTGCTTCGT
>CAZYTB010000010.1:23176-32772 GCA_964650375.1 uncultured Campylobacterales bacterium
GCTTTAGTCGCGAGGAATTTGACTTGAGTTTTACTCAAGTAAAAGGGGACAGTTAAATGAAAAAAGATGTCGTTATCTTAGGTGGTGGTGTTATCGGCTTAATGTGTGCTTATTCATTAAACAAAAGCGGAAGAAAAGTTACTGTGATAGATAAAGGCGATATAACAGACTCTACTTCTTTTGG
Source organism: uncultured Campylobacterales bacterium (assembly GCA_964650375.1). GTDB lineage: Bacteria > Campylobacterota > Campylobacteria > Campylobacterales > Sulfurospirillaceae > JAADIZ01. Next base: position 23,361 of record CAZYTB010000010.1, read on the forward strand.
AAATGCAGGATTTATTTCTCCATTTGAAAAAAATCCTCTCTCAAGTCCGGGAGTCATAACAAACATTATTAAACTTATACTTCAAGGCAAAAGCCCTATTATTTTAAATCCTACTTTAGATATACATGTTCATAAATGGTTATTTAAATTTATGATGAACTCTACTGAGGAGCGACTTAAAAAAACTTTAGTTTTATTTGAGAGGTACGGGCTATTGACTATGCACTCTTATAAAAAAATGATTCAAGAAGAAAATTTTGATTTTGATTTTCATGACGATGGATTACTTATGGTATATACAGAAAAAAAATCATTTGATAAAAATCTTAAAAAGGCAAAAGATTTTAGCAAATATGAAGTTTTTGATATCAAAAAGACACAAGAATATGTACCATTTTTAATAAGCAATATACAAGGCTCAATCTTGCTAAAAAGAAATGCTCACTTAGATCCAGGTCTTATGATGAGAAATCTACACAAATATTTAGAAGAAAATGGTGTTGAATTTAAATTAAATGAAGAGATTATTGATTTTGAGCTTAGTTTTGAAAAAGTAAAAAAAGTTATAACAACAAAAGATACTTACGAAGCAGATACTTTCATAATGTCAACTGGTGCAGATATTTTATTGGCTAAAAAAACTGGAACAGAGTTGATGCTAATTCCTGCTAAAGGATATAGTATAACTTTTGAGATGGACGAAAAATTAAAACCAAAAATTGCCACCTTATTTGGTGACCAATTTATGGCATGTACGCCTAGAAGACATGATGTCAGACTTACTAGCAAACTGGAACTTGCAAGCAAAAATCCAAATGTAGTAAAAGAAAGAATTGATAGCATCATAAAAACTCTAAAAAAATACAGCATAGAATTTGAGATGAAAAATCAAAAATTATGGGCAGGTTTTAGACCTTTAACACCAAATGACATGCCGCTAATCGGAAGAGATGAAAATTACAAAAACCTAATATACGCAACCGGTCTTGGATGGCTTGGCATCACTTTTGGTCCAGCTATTGGAAAAATAATAAATGATTTGGTTATGCATGATCAAGCAAATAAAGACAATGTAGATATTTTACTATTTTCTGGTTTTTTTCAAGGTTCATGAAAGCAATATCGATACTTGGCCCAACGGCCTCTGGAAAGACTTCATTATCTATAAAACTCGCAAGAGAATATAATGCTAATATACTATCCCTAGACTCTTTAAGCATATATAAAGAAATTGATATAGCTTCGGCAAAACCGACTCTAAAAGAAAGAGGAGATGTAAGACATTTTGGTATTGATGAAATTTTGCCAAATGAGAATTTTAATGTTTCTATATTTTTTGACATTTTCAAAAAAGCAAAAAAGGAATCCTCGCAAGAGAGCAAAAACCTCATAATTGTAGGTGGTACCGGTTTTTATCTAAAATCATTATTGTCTGGTCTTAGTCAAAGACCAGAAATTTCAAAAGAGACAAAAGAAGAAGTAAGTATTTTAATGCAAAATACAGATAAAGCCTTTGAAATTTTACAAAAAAACGACAAAATTTACGCAGAAAAAATTTCACCCAATGATTTATATAGAATAGAAAAATGGCTGGAAGTTTATATACAAAGCGGATTAAGCGCAAGTAAATATTTTGATAAGAACAGACAAGAACCGATAATCGAAAATATTAATTTATTTGAAATAGAAATTCCAAAAGATACCCTAAAAAAAAGAATTTTACTAAGAACAAAAGAGATGCTAAGGCAGGGCTTAATTGATGAAGTTGTATATCTAGAAAAAAATTATACAAGAACTCCAAATTCTATGAGATCCATTGGAATCAAAGAAACTCTGGAGTTTTTAGATGGTTTTTTAGATAAAACTGAATTGGAAGATAAAATTATTTCAAATACAGCTAAACTTGCCAAAAGACAAAAAACTTTTAACGCAACCCAGTTCGAGTCACATATAAAAGGAGATTTGAACACTATATATGAAAGTGCAAAAGCTAGCCTAAAATAATTTCAAACTATCAATACAAAGTGCATTCCAGGAATTTTTTGTTTTTATGGATGAGCATTTTGTAAAATACTCTTTTGCTTTTTTATTGTCTTTTAATTTCAAACTTAACTCACCTAACACATAAAATACTCTTGATTTATCTTTATCATTTAACTTCATTTTCTCTAATTTTATGGCTATCTTGCTGGCTTCTTTTGTCTTGAATAATCTTTTGAGTGCACCTATATATAAAAACTCTACTTTTGGGCTGAACAAATAAATTTTATTTTTTTCTTGAAGTGATATTATCTTTTTAGCATATTTTATCAAAAGTAAATCATCTCTTTTGTTATTTGCATAGTTTACTATCTTATAATATGGCTCAATATTTTTTATATCATTTGGCCATTTTTTCTCCAATTCACCCAATACATCTAGTGACTTGTCTAATGATTTGTTATACAAATATGCATCAAATATATATCTATAACTTGGAGCACTTATCTTTTTTTTAAGAATTTTTGAAAGTGTAAATAAATCTTTTTTAAGATTAATAATATCATTATATTTCTGTAATTTTGCCTCTACATGTAGCCTGTTTTCAAGCCATTTAAACTTTTTTGTAAGTTCTTTTGAATTCAATTCTATTGTGGTTAACTTTTCAGCTTTTTTATATCTAGCAGTTCTCATAAGACAAGTAAAAAGTTCATCTTTGTCCTGGGTCCTTCTAAGCTCTAAATTAAAATTTTCAAGTAAGCTTATGGATTTTACACATTTTTTCTCTCTTAGATTGTTTGCAAGTAACACAGTTGCGGCTTTATCTATTATCTCCTTTGCAACAGTAGAATTTTTATCTACTGCAGTTTTAAGTATGCCTTTCATATCTAAAACTTGCTGATATTTTTTTTGTTTTAAAAATAGCTTAGCTTTTTGTAAAACTGCTTTATCTCTTATACCATTATGATATTTTGAAATTAAAATATTATAATATTTTAGAAGCTTTGTCTCATTTGTATCCTTAATTTTAAAAAATAGTTCATCAAGCGCCCTGTTTACCTCATTTATATAAATTCCATCTTTATATCTTTTTTTATATTGCATATATCGATCATAAGCTTTATTTATTTTATTTACATGTGCATACCAATCACCACTTTCTTTCAATAGCAACTCTTTTTCGTCATTTTGGCCTTTTTTTAAATTTTCTAACAACAAATCACTTATAGTAGCAGCAATACCCTGCAACCCATTTGCTGCTAATTTTTGTGCTAATTCGTGAGTTGCTGCTTTGTCTTTTAACAGATATTTTTTATTTGCATCAAGCACTTTCATCAAGTAGCCTTTTGCTTCTTTTGTCTTGCCTGCACTTATTTTTGAGCTCGCAAGTCTAATGGCTGCCAATGAGGCTATATCCAAATCCTTTGCACTGTATAAAACATCTTCATATAATTTTATTGCCTTTTCTTTTTTGCCTTTAACATAGAGCGAATCTGCATAATACAAAATTGCTCTTTTTGTATATGGGCTAGTTTTGTGTTCATTCACTAATGTATCAAGAAAATAATTAACATCAGAGCTCGAACCAATCCTTAGATAATCTTTTACCAATATAAAAAGTGCTTGCGGAATATTTTCACTTGAAGTAAATTCTCTTATCCATGATTTTGCTAAACTAGCAACATCTGCATTTGTATAATTATCCGAGATTGGTTGTATGTTTTTCTCTATAGCAATATCCATAACTTTTAATTTATAAAGCAATAAATCACTCTTAAATAGGCTATTTGGGTAAAGTCTTAGAGCTTTATCGACATCTTTTACAACACCATAATAATCATTATTTTCAAATTCTTTTTGAATTTCTAAATAATAGTTTATATCTTCTCTTCTTGCATAAGCAATAGGAGCTCCATTTAAATCCACTGATCCGATTGATGGCATAAGGTTCTTATCGTAAGTTATTGGAAAATTAATTCCATTATTATTTTCTTTTTTTCCAAATGGAGATTTATCATATAGGAGTATTACCCAGTGTTTTGTTTTGCCTTTAGAGTATTCACTAGTTACTTCATAATTTTTATATAACTCCTCATTCATAGGAATTAACCTGGATTTTGCTTTGGGATTTATTTTAATATAAAATTCATTATTTTTTTCTAAAAAATCAATATTAACAAGTCTAAGTCTTTTCTCTTTTATGGGACTCTTGAGTATTTTTTTAAATTGGCAGATATAATTTTTCTTATCGAGAGCCATGGGTACAGTTCTGCAATCCACTGGTTCCGTGTCAATCACATGTAATATTGCATATGGCAATCCATTTTCTTTGGCACTATTTAAAAAAATATTCAATGCAAAAAGCTGCACACTGGTAAGAAGTACTAAGAGTATATATTTCATTTTATTATTATAACATATTATGAGATATTATTTAATCTAATGCCAGCCATATACCAATACCCACTATAAGAGTCCCTGCAATTTTATTAATCAACTTAATATTGTCACTACTTTGTAAAAATTTTTTAAGAGTACTTCCACCGCTTGCATATATTACAAGACAGATAAATTCTAAAGACAAGATTATGAATAATAATATGGAAATTTGTGGAATTAATGCTTGAGATTGATTTATAAATGGTGGCAATAAAGAGATAAAAAATGCCCATCCTTTTGGATTTGCAATTGCTGTTATAAAACCTTGCGTAGCCAAAGCCGTATCTGTAATATTTAAAAATTTTCCGCCTTCACATGTAGAAAGTGCCATTTTGCCACGACTTCGTAACATTTGAATACCAAGGTAAATTAGGTATGCACCTCCGATATACTTTAATATCATAAATATATTTGGATATTTTAACATAATAGTTGCTACCCCGATAACAGAAGATAGTGCAACAATTCCTACTCCTAAAAGCTCTCCTGCCATCATAGCAAATGTTCTTTTGAGACCAATACTCATGCCCAAACTCATAGATAATGTCATGCACATACCAGGCGTCAGAGAAACCAAAAAAAATATTGGTATAAAAACTACTAAAACAGATAAATTTACAATCATTTACAATCATTTACCTTAATGAGAAAATTTCTAAAGTTGGGTCCTTTATGACTAAAAACTTATTATATCATCGACTAACTTATCGATTCTTTTTTGGGTTGAACTCCAAGAAAAGACAAATCTACTTGAAACACCTATAAAAGTATAAAAAAGCCAACCTTTTTTCCTAAGTCCCACTTCAATCTCTGGTTTTAGTTTTAAAAATACTTCATTTGCATCAACAGGAAACATTAAATTAACTCCATGTACTCCCTCTATTTTGCTCACAAAATATTGCGCCATGTCATTAGCATGTTTTGCATTTTTGAGCCACACATCATTTTCTAAAAGACCTAACCATTGAGCTGATATATATCTCATCTTGGAAGCTAATTGACCTGCTTGTTTTACTCTATACTCAAAATCTTCTGCTAAGTTTTTATCGAAAAAAACTACTGCCTCACCATAAGCCATACCGTTTTTCGTTCCTCCAAAACTTAATACATCAACTCCAGCCTTCCAAGTTGTATCAGCAGGAGTACAACCTAGTGCTACTAAAGCATTTGCAAAGCGTGCACCGTCCATGTGAATTTTTAAATTATATTTATTTGCAATTTTTTTGATAGCCTTTATTTCATTAACAGTATAGATTGCACCAACCTCATTGGACTGGGTAATGCTTATAACTTTTGGTTTAGGGTAATGTATATCGTCTCTCTTTGTTATTAATTCTTCAATACTAGCAGGAATTAATTTTCCATTTTCACCTTTTGCTAAAAGAAGTTTTGAACCATTTGAAGCAAAAGCTGGAGCACCACACTCGTCTGTTTCAATATGAGCTAATTCATGGCAAATTATACTATGATAAGATTGGCTCATAGCCGCTAGTGAGAGTGAATTTGCAGAAGTTCCATTGAACACAAAAAACACTTCGCAATCACACTCAAAAATTTCTCTTATTTTCTCAGATGCCATACTTGTATATATATCGTTTCCATAAGCACGAACAGAGCCTACATTTGCTTTTTTAATATACTGTAAAACTTCAGGAGAAATACCAGAGTAATTATCACTCGCAAATTGTTCTTCATTTTTATTTTTCAAGTTTTATACCCCTCCTTAATCACTAACCTTACGCACAAATAGGAGCAAAGCCCCTATTTGTAGGAGAATAAGAAGTTTTGCACATTTTCAGTGTGTAAGGTCAGCTAATCAAACTAATGCAATTTTAGGATTAACTAATTTTATCAGGTATTGGGGTATAACCCTTATTTCCAATACTTAATCTCTAACTGAACTGTAAAATAACAACAAGAGCAAAAAAGATAAATCTTGATTCTCTTGTTGTTTTTAAAATATATAAAAGCGCCTAGGTTAGTAACCGCTTGCTTTTACTAATTGTGTTACTAACTTCAAAATTGGCTCTACAAAAACTGCAGCTGTTACTGTAAAAAACAGTGCTGTTCCAACTATTGCCTTTAGAGGTGTTGAAGAATTCGCTATATATATATTGCCATCTTCTGTTATCGGGTCTTTTAAAAACATGTAAACTATCAGTTTAGTATAATAATAAACTGCAATTGCACTATTTATTACCATGATAACAGCTAACACTACATGTCCGCTATTTACCACTGCACTAATGACATATAATTTACCCCAAAAAACTGAAAAAGGAGGCATTCCAGCCAGTGTAAACATAAATACGCCAAAAATCGTTGCCATCATAGGAGATACTTTTACCATGCCTGAAAATTTAGTAAATGGATGCTGATATCTTGTATCCCATAGATTTCTCTTGTGTCTAGCAATCCAAAGCATTGTGAATGCACCTATATTTGTAAACATAAAGAGTATCCAGTATAAAAATATTGCTGAGTTTGCTTGAGTAGTGGCAACCATAACAGCAGTCAATACAAAACCTGCATGTGCGATAGAGCTAAACGCGAGCATCCTTTTGACATCTTCTTGCACAAGAGCGGTGATATTTGCCAAAGTCATGGTCAAAACTGCAATAAGAATCAAAATATTTTCAACCCACATAATATGAGCTGATAAAAATATATCGAAAAATCTAATTGCTACAACGAGTCCAGCCATTTTTGGTACGACTGACATATACCCTGCCAATGGAGCAGAACTACCTTCATATACATCTGGTGTCCAAGTATGTGTTGGGACAACTGAGAGTTTAAAACCAAGAGCTATAAGCATAAATACAACACCTGCAAGTGTTGCAACTCCTGGAGCAAAAGAATTTGCGCTCAAAACTTTACCTATAACTGAAAGCTCTACACTCCCTGTAAGTGCATATAATATAAGTGATGCCATCGCAAAGAAACCAGATGCAAGAGCGCCCATAGTGAAATATTTTATTGCTGCTTCAAAAGCTTTGTTTCTATTGTGTAAGGCAATTAGTGTATATAATGAAAGACTGGCAGTCTCAAGTCCTATAAAGATGAGTATAAGATTATCACTTGCTACCATAAATTGAAAACCAACATTCATAAATAAAAATAGAGCATAATACTCTGGTTTTTTAAATTCTTTAAAAGGTTTATTGCTTAGTGCCGTCATGATAAAAAGTGCTGAAGTTATAAGTATTACTCCTTGAGCAAGAAGAGATATGCCATCAACCAATAAAACATTAAAAAATCCTCTAGTTGGTCCGTTTATTCCGATAAGTGCTGTAAAATCTAAGAAAATAAACAATAAAGTGAACATTACATAAAAACTCTTGGTTAAATTTTTTGTAAAAATATCTATACAAATTATACTAAGAGCTCCGAAAGTTAAAATTGCCATAGGAATAAGTAAAGTTACATTTAGGCTCGCTAAACTAATTGAGATAGGTTCTAACATTATTTTGTACCTCCTACGCTATTTACTTTTACCAGAAATTCTTTTGTTTCAGGCAACAATGCCTTTCGTTCCATTAAATTTATCATCTTTTTCACGCTCATATCAATTGTTTTCAAAACAGGCTTTGGATATATACCTAAAATTACAACTAAGGCTACTAAAGGAATAAGGGCTGTAAGTTCTCGTTTATCTAAATCTTTTAGATTTTTATTCTTTTCATTGGTTACTTCTCCAAAGAATGACTTTTTAAATAGTACCAACATGTAAACCGCGCCCAATATAATACCAGATCCTGCAAACATAGTCATAATCCAACTGACTTTATAAAAACCAAGTAAAGATAAAAATTCGCCGACAAAACCAATGGTCAAAGGAAGTCCAACTGCGGCCATCATTAAAATTGCAAATATAGTTGCATATCTTGGCATCACAGTGGCAAGTCCACCAAATTCACTCATCATTTTAGTATGTCTTCTATCATATATAACACCTACTAACATAAACAGAGCCCCACTGACAATCCCATGACTTAGCATTAAAAAGATTGCTCCTGTAATTCCCTCAGCATTTAGTGCAAAAGTTCCTAAGATTATGATACCCATATGTGAAATGGAACTATAGGCAATGACTTGTTTCATATCTTCTTGTGCATACGCGACCATAGCTGCATAAATCACCATGATAATTGCCATAATTGCCATGGGATATACAAAATATACAGTGGCATCAGGGAAAAATGGTAGAGAAAATCTGATAAACGCATAAGTTCCCATCTTAAGCATTACTGCTGCTAACAAAACTGAACCGATTGTCGGTGCTTGTCCATGAGCATAAGGTAGCCAAGTATGGAAAGGAAACATCGGTACTTTCACGGCAAAAGCCAAGAAAAATGCACCAAACAACCATAATTGAGTATGGAATGGAAGAACCAATAAATGCCAATCTGCAATAGCAAAACTCCAAGTACCAGTTGCTAAAAAGTATTGATATCCAAGATATAATATGCCAACTAGCATAAGAGCAGATCCCGCAAATGTATATAAAAAGAATTTAATAGCTGCGTAAATTCTCTGTCCTGAACCCCAAGCACCAATGATATAAAGCATAGGTATCAGTGAAAGCTCCCAGAAAATATAAAAAAGTATCATGTCTAAACTCAAAAATACTCCGACTAGCGTCATCTCCAACATCAAAACAGTAATTACGAGATTTTTTATATCTTTTTCAATATTTAGACCAATTAATGCTACTAAAGTCATAAAAGTACTGAGAATTACAAGAAAAAGTGAAATTCCGTCTACTCCCATATAATAACTCACACCAAATTGGGAAATCAAAGGAAAGTACTCTACAAATTGAAAACCTGCATTACTTGAATCAAAACTAATCCAAAGCACGATTGAAAGCAAAAATTCAACTAAAGCAACAGTTATCCCAAATGTTTTTATGCTGTCTTTACTAACAATAAAACTAAATATGCCGGCAACCAGTGGGAAAAATACGATTAATGATAATATGTGTTCCATC
>CAZYTB010000011.1:0-31644 GCA_964650375.1 uncultured Campylobacterales bacterium
ATCTTGTCTTTTTAATTCATTCGGACTTTCTACAGTTAATTCTGTCGCTATTTCTACAAGTTCATCAAGTTCCATGTTTCTTAAATTTTCTATTCTATATCCGCTTACTGGTACATGTGTCCTTGATTTACGATGATTAATGTTGGAATTATTTGTTTTTTGATTCTCTGGTGTAGAATTCTTATTCATTTTTCCTTCTTTTTGTAGTGTTTATTTTCATGAAGCATGGTTTCCGTATCTGTTTGTAACGAATATAGAAGTTTAATTGCTTTTGTAGTTTTTTGTTAAAGTATTTTATTAGTTCAAGCGTAATTCTATAATAAAGTAAGGTTTTTGTCAAGAAGGAAGCTCTTAACTAGTACTTGTAAGAAAGTCACGATATAATCACACAATTAGTTTCACATGTAAAGGTATTGTTTTTATGCAGAAAAGGCGTTGTGACCATTGCCATCTTGAATTTGATGAAAAAGTATTGGTAAGAGATAATAGTTTTAAAGATGGTGCTAAATATTTTTGTTGCAAGGGTTGTCAAGGAGTTTTTCATCTTTTAAAAAGTGAAGGGCTTGATGATTTTTACGCAAAAATGGGAGACACACAGTTGGATCCGCCAAAAGATGAGTTGGGTGATGTTGACAGATTTGATTTGGAGGGTTTTAATAAAAAATATATAAAACACAAAGACGGTTTTGATGAAATTTACCTGATTATAGAAGGAATTCACTGCTCAGCCTGCGTTTGGCTTAATGAAAAAGTTTTACATCAAAAAGACGGAATCGTCGAAGCTAGCATAAATCAAACAAACAATAAAGCCAAAATTGTTTGGGATCCAGACACCATAAAACTCTCAGAAATTATTCTGACAATTAGAAGCATTGGTTATAACGCATATCCTTATGATCCCAGTATGCAAGAAGAACAGGCAAATAGTACAAGGCGAGATTATTACTCAAAGTTACTCGTCGGGGTTTTTGCTACTATGAATATCATGTGGATTGCAATTGCCCAATATGCTGGGTATTTTACCGGGATGAGAAGCGATATAAAAAATATTTTGAATTTTGCTGAATTTGTTTTGGCAACCCCTGTCCTTTTTTATACAGGTTCGGTATATTTTAAAGGCGCATATTATGGCATAAAAAATAGATATGTAAATATGGACATCTTAGTAGCAACTGGCGCATCTTTAGCGTATATTTACTCTCTTTATGCCATGTTTTCCCAAAAAGGAGAGGTGTATTTTGACTCAGTAACTATGATTATAACTTTTGTATTTGCTGGTAAATATCTTGAAGTACTTAGTAAAAAAAACGCAGTTGATAGATTGGATAGTTTTAGTAATTCCATCCCTACAGAGGTTTTAATTGTAAAAAATAATGAAAAAATATTGCTAGGAGTAGAAGAGGTAAAAGTAGGCGATATTTTAGAGGTAAAAGCGAGTGAAAAGATAGCGATAGATGGTGTCATAACCTCGGGGGAAGGCTCCTTTGATACATCTAGTCTAACAGGAGAATCCACACCAGTTTTTTTAAAAAACGGTGAGAAAGTTTTGAGTGGATATGTTTGTTTGGATACTGTTATCAGATATAAGGCACAAAACGATATAAATTCATCTGTTCTTAGCAAAATCACATCTTTGCTTGAAGACTCGATGAACAAAAAGCCTAAAATTGAAATATTAGCAAATATTGTATCCGGTTATTTTTCAACTGCAATACTGCTTTTAAGCGTCGGTACTTTTGCATTTTGGTATCTTAGTGGCAATTCGTTTGAGCATTCTTTGATAGTATCAATTTCCGTTATAGTTATAGCTTGCCCTTGTGCTCTTGGTCTTGCTACTCCTGTTTCTACTCTTGTAGGTCTTGGTCTTGGGGCAAAAAAAGGCATCTTATTTAAGGAAGCTTCTTTTTTAGAGACTATGGCTAAATGTGATGTTTTAATGCTTGATAAAACAGGAACCATAACTACAGGAAAACCAAAAATAGTGGATTTTGTGTATTTAAAAGAATTTGATAAATCACTTTTATATTCACTGACCAAAAATTCTACGCATCCAATTAGTAAAGCAATAGCTGAGTATTTTGAAGAAAAAAAATTGGAAATAAAAGATTTAAAAGAGATAAAAACCATAGAAGCAAAAGGCATAAAAGCTAAATACAGAAATAGCACCCTTCTTGGTGGAAATCTAAGCTTATTGGCCCAAAATGGTCTTACATGTAGAGATTATTTCAAAAATTATAGTGAATTTTATTTTGTCATTGATGGTGAAGTGGCCGCTGTATTTGCATTAGAAGATACACCAAGAATTGATGCATTTGAAGGCATAGAAGCAATCAAAAAGCTAGGAATCGAAGTCATAATGCTAACAGGCGACAATGAAGAAGTAGCTAAAAAAATAGCAGATGAGGTAGGAATTGAAAAATTTTATGCCTCACTTTTACCAGAAGATAAGGCAAATATAATAGAAGATACAAGAAAAAATGACAAAAAAGTGGTGATGGTAGGAGATGGCATAAATGATGCTCTAGCCCTCTCAAAAAGCGAAATTGCTATCACACTTGGAAGTGGCGCTGATATAGCGTTAAATGTCAGTGATGTTGTCTTAATGAATAATTCATTTGATTCACTGTATTATGCTTTTTTGATTTCTAAAAGAACATTTCGTATAGTCAAGGAGAATTTAATTTTGTCTTTCATATATAATTCTATAACTATACCTTTGGCAATGGCAGGATATGTCATACCTTTGTTTGCTGCCTTATCTATGTCTCTTAGCTCTTTATTGGTAATCGGGAATTCAATGAGAATCAATCTAATAAAAATGTCAAAGGAGACAAAAAGGTGAGCAATTCGATTATAGCTATGATGCTAGGTGCATCCCTTTTGCTAGGAGCATTTGGCTTGTGGGCACTTCTTTGGGGTTTGCGAACGGGTCAATTTGAAGACCAGAAAAAGTTTCTAGATGGAGCTTTATTTGACAATGAAGAATCTTTGCAAGATGCAGTTATGATGGAAGAAAAAAAGAAAAAAATTATAAAAGAGAAAAAAGAGAAAAAAGAGAAAGAAAAAGGCTACCGTCCACCTGATTAATTATTTTAATTTTGAGATATACTCTGCTACTGCTTGAATTTCTTCATCGCTTAGTTTTGAGACTTGTTTATTCATAACTCTTGCAAATTTATCAACTTTAGACATATTTTTAAATATATTAAGAATATTTACGGTTTGTTTTACCGGTGTTCCCGCTATTTTTGATGATTTTCCAAATGCTGAATGTTGACCATTATCACCATGACATTTTGCACACTTTGAATAAATAGCTGCGCCATCTACCGCTATCAAGGAAGTTGTTATTATTATAAAAAACAATGAAATTTTTTTCATTATTATTATTTCCTTTTGATTTTAGTTTATGCAAGAAGTCTAATTATACTGAATGATGCTTTAATGTTACTTTTTATTGTTGAGTTATTTATATGGAGAGTAGGCGAGTAAATACTCGCCAAGTTTGATTATTTACCTATAGTTTTTGAGAATGCTTCTAAATCAGCATCAGAATATCTAGAAACTTGACCTTTCATCACACCTTTCATGGCGCCACCAAAAGTACCAGCTTTGTAACCTTTAAGTGCAGTTGCTATTTCGTCATGAGTCATGTCTTTTACAATTGCAGATTTGCCTAGAGCTTTTTTCTCAAAGTTTTGACCATGACAGCCTTTACAAGCACCAGCATTTACACCAGCCATCAAAGTTGTGCCTACAGCTAAAGCTGCTATTGAAGCGAGAACAATTTTTTTCATTTTATTTCCTTTTTTTAATTTGGTTGTTATTTTATCACATATTACTTTAAGATTTCTTATGAATCTTTGTTTTTACTTAGCTTATTTAATAATATTATTTATAATTGTTTATATTTAATAATCTTTTGGTAGGATAAATATCATAAATTAACTTATAGGATAGTTCTTTGATTAAAAATTATTTCATATTATTTTTATTTCCTATTTTTTTATATTCATCTAACTATTCTATCTGTATTGCTCAAAGATTTGATACTGAATATGCCAAAACTCAAATAGAAAAAATTTTAGAAAAAGAAACCCAAAATGTTCAGTGTTTAATACAACTTTCAAACATATATTTAAAAGAAGGAAAGTTAACTAAAGGTTTTGATATATTGACTGAGGCATATAGCATAGATTCAAATGTTGTCAAAAACAGTGAAATGGCTAAAATTATACCTTTCGCTTTACAAGTAACTGCTTTAAAAAATAAAGCTCAAAAAAATAATGATTATAATAGTTGGAATAAATTAGCAGATGGTTATTATGATTTAGGGATTTTAAGTGAAGCAATTGTTGCATATAAAAAGAGTCTTGGTATAAATTCTAAACAAAACAATATTAGGCTAAAACTTGGGCTGGCATATAAGAAAAATGGGCAGATTTACAGTTGTGAAAATGAAATTAGAACAGTACTTTTAAATGAAAAAGATAATTTTTATGCAAATTATTATATGGCAAAAATTTTAAAATATAATTTAGACAGACCTTCTAAAGCAATAGATTATTTTAAATCTTCTTACAAAATATTAATTAAACAAAAAAATAAATTTAAATATACAAAATATAAAAATTTGTTAGATGATATTTTGAAGGAATTAAAATGAAAAGAGCTATTTTTTTAGATAGAGATGGAATTATCAATGAGGATAAATCCTATGTTTGTAAAATTGATGATTTTGAATTTAAAGATGGAATTATTGATGTTTTAAAACATCTACAAAATTTAGGTTATATTCTTATAATTATAACAAATCAATCTGGTATTGGAAGAGGTTTATATACAAAAGATGACTTTGAAAAGCTGACCACATGGATGAGAGAAGAGTTAAAGAGAAAAAATATTGATATATGTGCAGTTTACTATTGTCCACACGCTCCTGGTGAGAATTGTGATTGCAGAAAACCAAATCCAAAAATGCTTGAAATTGCGATAGAGCAATTTGATATAAATACAAAAAATTCCTGGATGATAGGTGATAAACAAAGTGACATAGAAGCTGGCATAAATGCTGGTATTTTAAATACAATTTTTGTAAATTCTTCTACATGTAGCAAAGCCAAATATAATGCTAAAAAAATTTTAGATATAATTACTATTATTAAAAAATAAGGACAATAGTGAAATATAATGATATAGACTTTAATAGTAAAACTATTTTAATAACCGGGGGAGCTGGATTTATAGGTAGTAATTTAGCTTTTTATTTTCAAAAAAATTACCCTGATTGCAAAGTAGTTGTATTTGATAAATTTAGGAATGAAGAAACTTTTAGCAATGGGAATTTAAAAAGTTTTGGTCATTTTAAGAATTTACTTGGTTTTAAAGGTATAGTTATTAGCGGAGACTTGAACAATAAAGAAGATTTGAAAAAACTACTTGATTATAAATTTGATTATATTTTCCATCAAGCTGCAATAAGCGATACAACTGTACTTGATCAAAAAATTATGATAGATACCAATGTGAATGCTTTCAAAAAGTTGCTGGACATGTCAATGGATATGAATGCAAATATGATATATGCTTCAAGTGCAGCAACTTATGGGGATAGTGACAAATTTAGCATAGGTTACGAAAGCCCAAATAATGTGTATGGATTTAGTAAGCTCATGATGGATAACCTCGTAAGGGATTATATGCCCAATTCTTCAATTTCCATAGTCGG
Organism: uncultured Campylobacterales bacterium; assembly: GCA_964650375.1. Lineage (GTDB taxonomy): Bacteria > Campylobacterota > Campylobacteria > Campylobacterales > Sulfurospirillaceae > JAADIZ01. Next base: position 5,729 of record CAZYTB010000011.1, read on the forward strand.
ATTACGATATTTCAATGTTTATGGAGAACGGGAGTTTTTTAAAAATAAAACTGCTTCTATGGTATTGCAATTTGGACTTCAACTTTTAAGCGGAGCAAATGCAAAACTTTTTGTAAAAAGCGATGAAATCAAGAGAGATTTTGTATATATAGAAGATGTTATTCAAGCAAATATAAAAGCTTGCAAACCTAAGAAAAATGGTATTTACAATGTAGGAATAGGTGTTGCTAGGAGCTTTCAAGACATAGTAGATATTTTAAAAAATGAATTAAATGTAAAGAGAGAAGACAAATATATACCAAATCCTTTCGAAAAACAGTATCAATTTTTTACTGAGGCTGATATCTCGTTAAGTAAAAATTTTTTAGCTTATGAACCAAGATTTAGCTTAGAAGAGGGCATAAAGTCATATATAGATGAAATAAAAAGAATCTACAAAAATGGATAGATTAAAAAACAAGAAACCTCATATCCTGGTAATTGGTGATTTGATGTTGGATCATTATCTCTGGGGAAGTTGTGAGCGAATTTCACCTGAAGCTCCTGTGCAGGTTGTGGATATAAATAAAGAAACAACTGTTCTTGGAGGTGCTGGAAATGTTATAAATAACCTTATAGTAATGGGCGCAGGCGTTACAGTTTTGAGTGTTATTGGCGAAGATAAAAACGGAGAAGAGCTTTTACAAATGCTCAGTCTCTCAGGCGCAAATACAGCTAGTCTGGTTAAGCAAAAGGGAAGAATTACAAGTAAAAAAAGCCGTGTAATTGCCACCCACCAACAAATAATAAGATATGATACAGAGTCAAAAGATGATATAGATAAAAAAAGCGAAGACGAGCTTTTAAAAAGATTTGAAAAAGTGATAGAAAGTTTTGATGCTCTTTTGCTTTCTGATTATGGCAAAGGAGTGCTGACACAGACTCTTACCCAAAGACTCATACAAATAGCAAGAAAGTACGACAAATTTGTTTTGGTTGATCCAAAAGGGGATGATTACAGTAAGTATAAAGGTGCTACTTTAATAACCCCAAATAAAAAAGAAGCAATGCAAGCCACAAAGATTGATATAAAAGATGATCAAAGCCTACTAAAAGCCGGAGAGTTTCTAAAAAATACTTTTAAACTTGACTATGCAATCATAACTCTTAGCGAAGATGGCATGGCAATTTTTGGCGATGAAGTTACAAAAGTGCCTACAGTTGCTAGAGAAGTTTTTGATGTTACAGGAGCAGGGGATACTGTTTTAGCTTCATTTGGGTATGCTCTCTCAGTTGGATTAGATATCAAAGAATCGGCTTTATTTGCTACAAGTGCAGCAGCTGTTGTGGTTGGAAAACTTGGAAGTGCGACTGTAAGCTTAGATGAAATTGACATGTATGAGCAGAGCTTAAGAAGCGCAAAAGCAAATAGTAAAATAAAGACTAAAGAGCAAATCAAAGAAATATTAAAAAACTTCAAAAATAAAAAAATTGTTTTTACAAACGGTTGCTTTGATATCTTGCATGTAGGACATGTGAAGTATTTGGAAATCGCAAAAAGTTTTGGTGATATGTTGATAGTCGGGTTAAATTCAGATGATTCAGTCAGGCGATTAAAAGGTGAGAACCGCCCTATAAATTTAAGCGATGACAGAGCTTATGTCTTGAGTGCTCTTGAATCAGTCAGTTTTGTAGTAGAATTTGAAGAAGATACCCCGTATGAGCTAATATGCGCAATAAAACCTCATGTGCTTGTAAAAGGTGGAGATTACAAAGGCAAAGTTGTAGTGGGAAGTGATATAGCACATGAAGTCAAACTTGTAGATTTTGTAGATGGAAAAAGCACAACAAATATAATAAAAAAGGCAAGATTACCATGATGGAAATGATTGAAAATGAGATGAATGCTCACAAAAAAACAATAGAAAAAACAATCGAAGAATTGCAAAATTATATCTACACAGCTTGCATAATAACAACAGAAACCATAAATAACGGGGGTAAAATTTTACTCTTTGGCAATGGCGGAAGTGCAGCAGATGCCCAACATATAGCAGCGGAACTAAGCGGAAGATATAAGAGTGAGCGAAGAGGGCTCCCTGGAATCGCACTTACTACTGATACTTCAGTTTTAACTGCTGTTGGAAATGATTATGGATTTGATAGAATTTTTGATAGACAAGTAGAAGCATTGGCAAGAAAAGGAGATGTGCTTATAGGAATATCAACAAGCGGGAACAGTAAAAATGTTCTTCGAGCCTTATCACTTGGGAGAAATATGGGTTGTAAAACCATAGGTTTTTCAGGACGAGATGGAGGAGCTATGGATGAATTTTGTGATGTAAATATAGTAGTTCCAAGTGATGATACACCTAGAATTCAAGAAATGCATATAATGATAGGGCATATCATTTGCCAAGCAATAGATGATTCTCTAGAGTCTTAATAACTTCTTCTGCCTTTATGCCCTTCATGCACTCATGTGTTTTGAGTGGGCAAACTCGTTTCATACAAGGTGCACACTTTAAGTTATGAGAGATGATATATCCATTTGGGTTTTGCCATTGTGATGTTTCATCATATCTCGTTGGCCCAAAAAGAGTAACTGTTGGAACTTTATATGCCGCTGCTATGTGCATAGGTCCACTGTCGTTTGTGATGAAGGCACATAATCCTGCAATCTTTGATACAAGCTCATTGATGGAAGTTTTACCAGCCAGGTTTTTGACATTCTCATTATTTATCAGACTTTCCACTTCATTTGCAATATCCACTTCATTTGGTCCTCCAAAAATAACAATATCATAATCTTTTATAAAGTACATCGCAACTTTTGCAAATTCCTGAGGATACCATCTTTTAGCACTGCCATAAGTAGCTCCGGGATTTATACCAAGTGTTGGTTTTTTATACATGTAAGGTTTTTGATAAAGTTTTAAATCTTTTGGAATTATCTCTACATGTAAAGAATCTGAGATAAATGTAGCATATTTTTGCACTTGATGACCACTATAAATATTTTTTTTGTATTGAAACTTTTTTTTAGCATTTAAAAACCATAAAAATATATACGACACAACAGAGCTTCTAAAGCTGATAGCCAAATCAAGCTCGCCTAATACTTTTGATGTTTTATATAACCAAAGAAGTCTTGATTTTGATTTTTTACTTTCATCCACCTTTAAATTTAGTGCATTTGGATGTTCACTCATAGCTTGAGTTGAGACAAAAGATCCAAAAAATGTTATCTTTGCATTAGGATAAATTTTTACAATTTCTTCGATGCAAGGAGTTGTCATAACTGTATCGCCAAGCCAAGTTGGAAGTTCAATTAAGATATTCACTGATTACCTCCATAGTTTCTTTTGCATTTTTGTCTATTGTAAAATTTTGAACTATCTCAAAGTTTCGCTTTTTAATGTCTTTAAGCTTAATTTCATTTTTCAGAAGCTCTTCTATTTTTGAAACTATTGAAAAATCTGTTGAATTCTCCATAATATATTCTTTTTCTAAGATTTCGCTAGCACCATTTTGTTTTGTTGTAAATATAGCATTATTAAAGCTCATGGCTTCTAAAACAACATTTGAAAAAGGCTCATAAGTTGTTGGAAATAAAAAAATATCACTGATAGTATAAAAATCATCTACATCACTTCTTGAACCTGTAAAAATAACTTTTTTTTCTAAATTCAAATTTTTTGCTCTATCTTTATAATATTCTATTTTTTTCTCTTTCCCAACAATAAAGGCAAGAAAATTATTTGATTCTACTTTAGACAATATTTGCAAAAAAGCATCAACACCTTTTCTTTCAAAACCACTTCCAACAAAGAGAATTATTTTTTTATTTTTGTCTATTTTAAACTCTGATGATAATTTCTTAAGAGATTTTTCATAATCACTTTTTTTGATCTCTATGCCATTATAAACTACAGATATTTTTGCACTATCAATTTGATAAGTATTGATTATCTGCTGTTTTATCATATTTGAGTTAGCAATTATCTTTTGTGCATTTTCAAAACATCTTTTTTCAAGATAAAGATAAACCAAATTTAGAGGATTAAATTTTCTACTTTTTGTTTTTAAAAATTCTTTATGAACACCATCACCTGCTCTATAGATATCCGGACAAGTAATTCGCTCAAGTGAGAAATAAAATTTTTCTTTTTTATTTATGCAAACTTGAATATTAAACAAAACGACCCTGAGCCAAGACATTAAAAACTTTGGAAAAATAGAGTTTATCACTTGATTTTTTATCTGATTTTTTTCTAACTGATAAGATAGTCTTGAAAGGTAGTTTTCTGCACCGCCAAATTTTGTTTTGTTGGCTCTAATTAAATATATTTTTTTCATCAATTGATATTGCTCCGGATAGTTCTAGCCAAATATTTACTAAAATTTCTATTGAATATTTTATCTGTCATTATTAATTCATCAGTGTCCAAATCTTGTTTTTCCATTGTTTAACATCATTTGGTTTTATAGTTTTATTGTAAACTCTTGTTTTTTCTTTATATTTTTCAGGAAAAAATTTTTTCTTTAAAGTAAGCAGAGGGTCATAATTATATGGCAAGTTCAAATTTTGTAATATTTTTAGTTTTAAGGCTTTTCTTTTATAGCTTAAAGAAATATTTTTAAAATTTGCTTCTTGATTTTTTATTTTTGCAATTATTTTTGCAAGTTTTAAAGTAGAATTTCCATTTGGAGAATCACACCATTCTTGCAAATGTTTAATTCTTGAATCTATATCCTCATTTGATATTTTTTTACCTATCGTTTTATCTATAATATTGATTATTTCTCCAGGATCTGAACATGTTGGTCCCATTTTGCTGATAAATTCATGATAAAATACTGGATTTTTAGTTAATTCTAATTCTATTGTTTTTTTCTTAGCAATCCAGCTTTCCAAAGTTGTTGTGCATGTTTCACAAGCTATCTCCAGATCACATTTTGGTATTAGTTCCCATATATAGCTTGTTTTATCATATGTAACATTCTCTTTTAAATCATCACTTAATTTTTCATACCATTTATCATAGTCGGAAGGATCTTCTCCTGGATGAGGTTTTAATATGATATTATACTTTTTTTCATTCACAATTTTATCAAGAAATAGAAAAAACATTTTTTTAGATTTGTCATTTGTTTTAATAAGTTTCCAGTAGTTTTCATATGATTTAATCCGGTTTTTCCAAGGAGCAAAAAGCTTATCTGCAACCGATTTATTTTTATGCAAAAATTGAGAAAAAACGAAATTTGTGCAAATTAGAATTGTATTGTCATAATTTTTCTTTTCCTTGCTAAAAGGAGGAAAGTAAAAATCAAATCTGGGAACACCAATAATTTCTACTTTTGTGTTTGATGATTGTAAGCCATTTATAATAGCGTCTTTATGAGCCTTGTTCCAAACAAAAAAATAATCAATATGAGCACCATTATGAAATTTTGTAGAATTAAAGTCTAACACTTCTTTGTTGTACAAAATTCCTTCATTTGGCAAAACACCTACCAATATCCCTCTGGTCTTTAAAAAATTTGAATATTTAACCAAGTGAGAACCTAGCAAGTGATTAAATATAATCATATCTGGTTTGTAGGCATACAAGCAACCTTTCCAAGATTCCAAGGGTTCAATTATGCACTCAACACCAAATTTATTTAAATGGTATGAGAGTAGAACTGCAGCAGGTAAATCTCTTTTTTTATTGTCTATTAAATAGACTATTTTTTTCATTTATTTATTTCCTTTGAACACATAGTGATTAATTTTTTAATTTCCCCTTGTATCAAATAATTAGTCCTTATAGCATTTTGCATTTCTTTAAGATTAAAATTAATATCATTCCAATTGGTATATAGATTTAGAATTGTAGATTCCAAGGATTTTACAGAGTTTGCTTCAAAAAGAAAACTAGTTTCTTTTATTACATTTTCAATTATTCCGGTTTTTGATGAAATTAAAGGTATTCCAGCTGCAAGTATTTCTAATGGGGATAATCCAAAACTCTCTTTTCTTGAAGGAAAAATAGCAAGATCATATCCTCTGGCTTCTTGTGCTAAATTGTCAAATTTTTCAGAAAAATTTATATTAAATTTTTTTATTTCCGCATTAGTTAAATTATATTTTTTTAATTGTTGATTATTCGGTATTCCGGTACATACAATTTTTTCAAAAATAATAGTATTGTTTTTTAAGTATATATTTTTAATTGCTTTAAAAAATATATCCCACCCTTTTATAAGGCTTGGAGTTCCTATCAATAATACTTTTTTTGGAAAAAAGTGATTTTTTTCTTTTATAGGATAAAATTCATTCTGTAGTAATCCATCTTGAATTATCTCTACATTGTCACAAAAAGGTAATTTATCTTTCATAACTTTACTAACGGTTATTTTTATATCTGCCATGTCACATTTAAATTCCAAAAAATCATTTTTTTTCATATATGAATCTCTAAAATATACTAGTGTTTTTGAAAGTTCAAATTTTTTATGTATTTTCAGAACATAAGGAAATTCTATATGATTATTTGCAAAAATTATATCCGGATTAAAATTCATTTTTATCAATGTTTTGTGAATATTATTTGTCCATCGAGAGATTCTGAATAATTTTCCAGAAATAGATTTTATTGATGGATATTTTAGTATTATATTATTTATATTAAGTTTTTTTAATTCCTCAGTCAGCCAACCCTTTAAAGAGCATATAACAACTATATTATGCTGATTAAATTCATTTGAAGATAAAATTCTAAATAAAGCATGCTGTGCACCAGCTTTATTTGTATTTTTTTGCAAAATTAGTATATTCATTTTATTAATAAATCGTGTATATTTTTTTTAACACTCTGAACACTGATTGAGTCCATACAGGGTAAGGTTTTAGTTTTATCACATATCATATTTCTATTTAATTTACATGTGCAATTACCCAAAATTATTTTATGTTTAACTTTCCATGGGTACCAACTCCATTCATCTGTTGGACCAAATAATATTATGGATGTAGTATTTACAGCTGCAGATATGTGAGCAGCAGCAGTATCAACTCCTATGAAAAGTATTGCATTTTCAATCAACTTTGCTAATTCGATTAATGATGTCTTGCCTTGCGTAGATGAATTTTTTGTGTCATCTGTGATTATTCTATCGACATAATTTATTTCATCATTATCCGGACCGCAGCTAAATAACACATGTAGCCCTATTGAATTTATGTATTTTGCTACTTCTTTCCATTTTTCAATATCCCATTGTTTAAATTTCCATCGAGTTGTAGGATGTATCACTATATAAGAATTTTTCTCTAATTTGAATTTGCCTAAAATATCAGTTTTAAAATTTGTATTTATATATAAAGGCGGAACTTTGTTTTCCAGCTTTAATAATTCTTTTATCGTATTATAATCCTTGAGTACTTGATGATTTTTCCCCCAAGCATATTCAACAAAATCTGTATAAAAATATTTTTTAACACTATTTTTAATATTTGTATGCCAAGAGTTAACTATCCGTCTTTTGGAAAATGATACTAGATTAATAATTCTAGCTCTATCAGAATTTGTTAAATCAAAAGAATAATCATACTTTTGAAAAAGAAATTTTTTAATAATATAAAAAGCTTCTTTGCTTGATTTAAAAAATGTTCTATTTTTCTTCTCTGGTGCTGCTATTGCAAATATTTTGTTAATATAAATATTATTTTCAAGTATTCCCTCACAACCTTTTCTTATAACTAAATCAATAACAACATTGGGATATTTATTTTTTATGGCAATAATAGAAGGAGTCAATAATAGCGTGTCACCAATATGATTTAGCTTAATTAGTAGTATTTTCAAATATATCCTTGGTTATATATGTAGTAAATATCAATAAAGCAAACTTAATATATAATTATTATATATTAAGTTGTATAAAGGTTTGCTTATGAAAATTGCATTTGCTACTCACGCATATGAAAGAGATTGTCTCTGCATAATGCTCCTATATACTCCTTGTTTAAACCAATGATATATAAATATTTACTCGTAAGAATTTTTAACTTTAAAAACCTTATTTTATCATTTTTTTTGCTGTTTTTAGATACTATTATAACTAATTGTTTGTTATAAATCTATAAAATAATAAAACTTTATACAACATAAGTAATTTAGTAGTACTAAAAAAGGGCGAAAATGTTTAACAATAAAAATATATTAATCACGGGCGGAACAGGAAGCTTTGGAAAAAAATATACTGATATACTATTAAAAAAGTATAACCCAAATAAAATTATTATTTATTCACGCGATGAGCTCAAACAGTTTGAAATGGCACAGACATACAACGCACCATGCATGCGATATTTTATAGGAGATGTTCGCGACAGGGAGCGCCTGATAGAAGCTATGAACGGTGTTGATTATGTTATTCATGCTGCGGCTATAAAACAAGTTCCTACGGCAGAATACAATCCTATGGAATGTATCAAGACTAATATTCATGGCGCAGAAAATGTTATAAAAGCTGCTATTGTTAATGAAGTAGATAAGGTTATTGCACTTTCTACTGATAAGGCAGCTAATCCTATTAATTTATATGGTGCAACCAAATTAGCTTCAGATAAGTTATTTGCTGCAGCAAATAATATGGTTGGCAAAAAAAAGACAAGGTTCTCGGCTGTACGATATGGTAATGTTGTTGGAAGTCGTGGTTCTGTTGTTCCATTTTTTGCAAATTTAATTAAAAATGGTGCCAAAGAAATTCCTATCACACACGAAGATATGACAAGATTTATGATTACGCTTGATGAAGGTGTTAATTTTGTCCTGAAAAATTTTGAAAGGATGCAAGGCGGTGAAATTTTTGTACCCAAGATACCATCTATGAACATGGTAGAGCTTGCTAAAGCAATGGCCCCGGATTTACCTCAAAGAATCATTGGTATCAGACCAGGCGAAAAATTACATGAGATTATGTGTCCGGCTGATGATAGCCATCTAACATTAGAATTTGAAGATCATTATGTTATTCAGCCAACAATTACATTTGCATTTAAAACAAGTTATGCAGAAAATAATTTGGGAGAAAAAGGAAGACCGGTAAAGGCTGGTTTTGCATATAGTTCTGGAGATAATTTAGATTGGCTTACTAATGAGAAATTTTTAGAAATGGCAAAAGAATATCTATAATGAATTTTATACCTTATGGCAAACAATTTATAGATCAAAATGATATTGATGCAGTTGTTAAAACATTAAAATCCGATTACCTGACAACTGGCCCGAAAGTCAAAGAATTTGAAGATGAAATTGCCAAATATTGTGGAGCCAAATACTGTGTAGCAGTTACAAATGGCACTGCCGCACTTCATTTGGCATCAATCGTATTATTAATAAAAGATGATAAGGTTTTAACTACACCAAACTCATTTCTTGCAACATCAAACGGTATATTGTATGCCGGTGCAAAGCCAATATTTGTAGATATTGCAAAAGATGGAAATATTGATTTAGAGTTATGTGAAGAAAAACTTAAAAAAGATAACTCAATCAAAGCTAGTTATGCAGTTGATTTTTCTGGTAATAGGCTAAATCAAGCAAAGTTAAAATATCTAAAGAAAACATATAATATTTCTATTTTGGAAGATTGTGCACATGCTATCGGCGCTTCTTATAATGGAATAAAAGCAGGAAGCTGTACAAGCAGTGACATATCTATCTTCTCTTTCCATCCTGTAAAGCATATTACTACTGGAGAGGGTGGCGCAATCACAACTAATTCTAAAGAGATTTATGAAAAACTTTTAATTCTTAGAAACCATGGTATGGTTAAAACACTAGAGATGAAACCATTGGAATACGAGATGAGAGAACTTGGATTTAATTATCGCATAACAGACATTCAATGTGCATTAGGACTCTCTCAACTTTCTAAATTAGATAATTTTATAAAAAGACGCTTTGAAATAGCAAAATTATATGACAAGGCGTTTAAAAATTCTATAGTGAAACCACTTTATATATTTAATGGTAAGTCTTCTTATCATCTTTATGTTGTTAAAGTAGATTTTACAAAACTTTCTATTACAAAAGAAAGTTTATTTAATCAACTTAGAGAAAAAAATATAGGTATTCAACTTCATTATATACCTATCAATAAGCAACCTTATTACAAGTCATTGGGTTATGGAGATGAAAATACGCCGATAATGGATAGATATTATGAAGAGTGTTTTTCTCTTCCTATGTATCCTAGCCTTAGCAATGAAGAACAAAGTTATGTTATACAGTCTTTGCTGGAAATAATAAATGCCTAAAAATGCAATAGCAGTTATCCCAGCTCGTGGTGGAAGTAAAAGAATACCAAAAAAAAATATAAAAGATTTTTTTGGAAAGCCACTTATCGCTTATAGCATCGAAATTGCTTTGGCTTCAAAGCTTTTCGAGAAGGTGATAGTAAGCACAGATGATGAAGAGATAGCTGCAATTGCAAAACAGTATGGAGCAGAGGTTCCTTTCATCAGACCAAAGGAATTATCAGACGATTATACAGGTACAACAGATGTCGTCAATCATGCAGTAGATTATCTTGAAAGTCTGGGTGAAAGATATGAGTATATTTGCACTATATATGCAACAGCACCATTTCTTCAAGTAAACTACTTAATAGAAGGTTATGAAGCATTGAAAAAGAGTGACGCTGTTAACGCTTTTTCAAGTACTACAATGCCATTTCCTATTCAAAGAACTTTTAAACTAAATGAAAATGGCAGATGCGAGATGTTCACTCCAAAATATTATATGAGTAGAAGTCAAGATTTGGAAGTTGCTTATCAAGATGCCGGACAGTTTTACTGGACAAATAGAAGTAGGCAAAAACAAAGTGATAACAAATTAGTCTTTAGTGATATAAGTATTCCTATAGTTTTGCCTAGATATCTAGTCCAAGATATTGATACATTAGAAGATTGGGAAAGGGCTGAATACATGTATGAAGCTATACAAAGGTCGCAAAAGTAATGAATATACTCTTTCGTGCAGATTCTTCATCTGACATAGGTACTGGCCATATCATGAGAGATTTGGTTTTAGCCAAACAATTTCCACAGGACAGGATACTTTTTGCTACACAAAATTTGAGTGGTAACATAAATCATAAAATTATTGAAGCAGGATATGAAATAATTGATTTGAAAACAAATGATGTTCATGAACTATTGCAAGCGGTAGAAGAAAAAAATATTGACATGCTCGTGATAGACCACTATGGGATAGATTATAGTTTTGAAAAGCAATTAAAAATTAAAAATTCAACATTAAACATTATGGTGCTTGATGATACTTATGAAAAACATAATTGTGATATTCTCTTAAATCATAACATCAGTGCGGATGAAGCAAGATATAAAGGTTTGGTTCCAAAAGATTGTGAGCTAAGATGTGGAAGTAAATATACACTGCTTAGAGATGAATTTTATGAAGCTAAAAAACAAAAAACTGTTTTTTTAGCTATGGGTGGGGCTGATCATAGTAATCTTAATATCAAAATACTAAAAGTTCTTGAGGACTTTTATAATATTCATACCATAGTAGTTACAACTAATGCAAATAAAAATCTTGATGAATTAAAAAAGTATGTGCGAGACAAGGCGAGTGTGACATTACAAGTTAACTCAGATAATATCGCACAGCTTATGAAACAGAGTGATTTTGCTATTGTAACGCCAAGTGTTACGGTAAATGAAGTCTATTTTATGAAACTTCCTTTTATTGCAATTAAAACTGCCGAAAATCAAGATGAAATATATAAATTTTTAAAAAAGAATTTTTTACTTTTGAGAAGATTTAATAAAAATACATTAAAAACTAAAATTATTAAAATATTAAAAGAAGTGAGTTAGTGCAAAATTCAATAGAGTTAATAAATTTTACAGATACTACACCTGAAGAAAAGAAAATGGTTTTGTCTTGGAGAAATTGTCAAGATATAAGAAAATGGATGCATAATAAAAATGAAATAACATTGGAAGAACATCTAAATTATATAGATTCTCTTTCTAATAAAAAAGATAAAATCTATTTTTTAATAAAAGAATCAAATGTATATCTTGGAGTTATTGATTTTACTAATATAGTTGAAAATGAATGTGCTGAGTTTGGTATATATGCAAAACCAAATGCAATCGGCATTGGTTCAAAATTAATGAGTTCAATTATCGACTATGCTTTTGAAAAATTAAAGTTAAAAAATCTTATGGCAAATGTGTATATGAATAACGAAAAAGCAATAAAACTTTATAAAAAATTTAATTTTACAGAGATGAAAGTTAATACGGATAGCAATGGAGAATTTATTCAAATGGAGTTGAAAAATGAAAATAGGGAATTTTAATTTAAACACTGATGGAATATATATAATAGCTGAACTCAGCGCTAACCATGGTGGAAGTATAAAGATAGCAAAACAAACAATTAAATCCGCCAAAGAGATAGGTGCAAATTGTATTAAACTTCAAACATATACAGCTGACACATTAACACTTAATTGCAGTAAAGAAGATTTTATTATAAAAGGTGGAACACTTTGGGATGGTAAAGCAATGTATGAGCTGTACCAAAAAGCTTATACTCCTTGGGAGTGGCATCAAGAATTGTTTAATTATGCAAGAGAAATAGGAATAGATATATTTTCTTCACCGTTTGATAAAAGTGCAGTTGATTTTTTAGAGCAATTTAGCCCATCGGCCTATAAAATAGCCTCATTTGAGATAACGGATTATGAGCTTATAAGATATACAGCTTCAAAGATGAAACCTATGATTATTTCTACAGGCATTGCTACTATTGATGAGATTCAAGATGCAGTGGATATTTGTAGAAATGAGGGCAATGACAATATCATACTTTTAAAATGCACAAGTGCATATCCTGCTCCAATTGAAGAAGCAAATTTAAAAACCATTCCAAATTTAGCTGAATCGTTTGGAGTAATATCTGGTTTTTCTGATCACACTATTGGCTCAACTGCGCCAATAGTAGCTGTAACACTTGGCGCAAAAGTGGTAGAAAAACATTTTATACTAGATAAATCAATTGGTGGAGCTGATGCTGACTTTTCTATGGATAAAAATGAGTTCTCCCAGATGGTTAAAGCTATCAGAAATACCGAAAAACTTCTTGGTAAAGTTGATTACAGTATGACTGAAAAGAAAAAAAAGAATAGACAATTTTCAAGAAGTTTGTATGTGTCAAAAGATATAAAAAAAGGAGAGATATTTACAAAGGAAAACATAAGAAGTGTAAGACCTGGCTATGGTATGCATCCAAAATATTTGAAGGATATTTTGGGAAAGAAGTCTAAAAAAGAGTATCAGTTCGGGGATAGGTTGCTTTTATATTAAAATTATTTTAATAGTATTAATTTATCATAAATTTCAATAATTTTATCTGTCATAATTTTTTTAGAAAAGTTATTAACTATATAATTTCTTGAATTTGAATATTTATTGCTTTTATCATTGATGAAAATTTCTAAATTTTTTTCAATTTCATTCACATCATCTGTTTTTATTAATAAAAAATTATTATCTTTGTACAAGTCTTTTGTGCTTCCCGCGTCAGTAGCCATAACTTTTTTATTCATTAAGAGTGCTTGTATAACAGATTGAGGAACTCCTTCTTTTGAATCAGATGTTAATGCAAATATATCTAAAGCTGATAACAGTTTTGCCGGTTCGTCAATATGACCTAAAAATATTATATTATTTTGAAGCTTTTTATTTTTTACCAATTGTTCCATTTCCATTTTTCTAGGACCATCGCCTGCTATGAAAAACTTCAAATTATCATATTTTTTTAAGAGCTCTGAAGACGCTTCTATAAATAAATCATGTCTTTTAAATTGCCTTATTACGGCTATTATACCTATGGCTATCTCGTTATCTTTGATTTTAAGTGCTTCTCGTTCCTCTTGCGAATTATATTTTAAAGGATTAAATATATCTTCATCGATTCCTGTTGGTATTGACATTATTTTTTCAGGTTTTATGCGATTGTATTTCACCATGTTATTTTTTACACTTTCACCAGTGGTAAAAATATAATCAGCCATCTCATTTATGAAGTTAAGTCTTGAGGGATTGATTTTGTTTGAGAGATGTCTTGTTCTGATGAATTTAATTCCACTTAGTTTTGCTGCAATACCACCAGTCCAAGAATCTTTTCCGCTATGAGTATTAACTATATTTATTTTATTATTTTTAATTATTTTAGTCAGTTGAAAAATTGTAGAGATATCAAAACTACCTTTAAACGGCAGAACAAAGACCTCTATACCATTTTCTATAGCTTTTTGTTTGATTTTAGCATGGTCTCTGCAAGCAAGTAATACTTCTATGCCTTGTTCTCTTACTGCTAACATTTCATTGATAATTCTTATCTCTTGTCCACCCCAGCCATCTGACCACTCTGTATGCAAAACTCTTATTGAAGGTATTTTTTTCATTTAATATATTTCCAAAATGTGTATTGTGCATATAATTTTGCTATGATAAATCCCCGTTTACCCTCTAGAAATCCAAGTCTTAAAAAGTAAATCTTGAAAAATGTCCAATAAGGATTAAAAATAGCTTTTAATATACTATTTTTTTTATTTAAACTAGAATATCTATTTTGTTTTGCTATAAACTCTTCTATATTTTCATACGCAAAATGCAACATATGATTTTTTAGTATAGCAGTTTTTTCTTTAGTGATAACTTTCTCATGGACTTCATCTTTTGAAAATGAGGCATAATTTTTATCAAAAAGTCTTAAAGTTAAATCAGGATATAAACCACATCTTTTTATAGGTTTTCCAAAAAAATAGTTAAGTCTTGGAACAAAATAAGCTTTATATTTAGGATCTCTACATGTAAAGATTATTTCATCTTTTAATTCATCAGTTATTATTTCATCGCTATCTAGAATAAATACGAGATTATGCTTGGCAAAATCAACTCCTGCTTGTTTTTGCTTTCCAAATCCTAACCATTTTTGATGGATGATTTTTACATTAGTAAATGTTTGTGCAATTTCAAGTGTATCATCAATAGAGCTAGAATCTATTACTAACACTTCATCAGCAAAAAAACAAGAAGCTAATACTTTTTTGAGATACTTTTGTGAATTAAATGTCAAGATAATGATAGATAAATTCACTTGTATAGTTCCTCATACTGGTTTTTCCAGCGACGATGAAGCCAAAACCACTCATCTGGTTTTTTTTCTATCACTTTTTGTGTGATATTTGCTTGTGCTTGCACGCTTTGCCTTATATCTTCTTCACTATCTTCTGTTTTTTGTGTGATTATTGGCTCATAAAACGAAATATCATAAGATTTATAATTGTTTGTTGTTATAAATGCAGGAATTATGATAGCACCAGTTTTCCTAGCTATTAGAGCAGCTGAGGGAGTATGACGGGCAAGTTTACCAAAGAAATTTATCAAAATTCCATCTTTTTCACTTGTATTTTGATCAGCTAAAAGACCTATATTTTCACAATTTTTTAGTGCTTTTAGCATACCTTTCATGGCACCTTGTTTTTTTAACATGTGAACGCTGAACTGTTCTCTGTTTTTTTGTAAAACCGTATCCATTTTTTGCGAATCTAAGTTTCTTCCCACTCCCCATAATTTACCGAATATTGCACCGGTCACGAGTGGCAGAAGCTCCCAATTGCCATAATGTGCTGTTAAAAATATAATCCCTTTTCCGCTTTTTTTAGCTTTGATATAAATATCTTCGTTGTGCAGGTTTATCTTGCTTAGTAATTTTTCTTTTGTAATATTTTGATTTTCTACAAAATCTCTCATATTGTAAAGTAAGTTTTTATAACACTTCTTTATTATGCGTATTTTCTCTTTATCATCCATTCTATTTTCATAAGCCAAGTCAAGATTTACTCTAGCTATTTTTCTATGTTTAGAGTCGAGTTTATATGCAATAAATGCTAAGAAATTCAACACTGAGTTCGTTATAAATCCAGGTGTGTATTTGACAATAAAAACAAATATTTTGAAAAAGATAAGATAAATATAATCTAGCATTTCAAAAGTCCTTTTGCCATTTTTACAATTTCTTGCGGATTTATATTTTGTATGCAAAAATTATTTTTATCCAAATTGTTAGTATCTATTTTCTTTTTGCAGTCAATAATCAAATTTATGTCTGTTTTTAGTGTATTTCTCTGACTCGGAGTTGGACCAAATATGGTGATGCTAGGTTTATTTTGTGCCCATGCCATATGTGTCGGTCCGCTATCTCCTCCTATTACTAAATCTGAATTTGATATGATACTTTTCAGCTCATTTAGAGTTAGTTTTGGAAGTATTTTTGCAGTAGTATTTTTGCAAATAAACTCGGCATCTAATTTCTCTTCTTTATTTCCCCAAACGATAAAAGTATCTACTGATAGAGAATTTACTATATCTATAAAATGCTCTTTTGGATAAACTTTACTCTTCCAAGATGAACCAACGATTATAAGTAAAGCTGGCTTAAAGTTTATAATTGAATTTGAATACAAAAATGCTTTTTTATCTTTTAGATTTGGCATTTTAAAATCTAATGCTTTGCAAATCAACTCCATATTTCGTAAAATCACATTTTTCTCATAAGGGATATCAAATGATTTTGTATAAAAACAAGACGCAAATGATTCTCTTAAACTATTTTTATCGAAACCAACTACATTTTTGCTGATAATTTTAGCAACTATGGCAGACTTTATCAACCCTTGCAAATCTATCACTAAATCATAATTATTTTGCCTGGAAATCTTTTTTAGTTTTATATACTCTTTAAAAAAGTTTAATTTATTATTTTTTAGCTTTAATTTGTAAATATTATTTATATGAGGATTATTTTCTAATATTTCACTAAATCTATCTTCAACAAACCAATCAATAATAACATTTTCCATATTTTTTTTGATATATTGCAAGACAACCATAGCATGAACAATATCACCAAGCGCTGAGAGTTTTACAATAGCCAATTTCATTTAAAACCTTAAAGTTATTAAGATATAATTATACAAAAATATAACTAAAGAGGTGCTAAATGATATGCGTTTTTGATATAGAAACTATTCCGGACGCTGATTTGATTAGAAAAACTTTACTTATAGAAGGTGAGGATGTAGATGTTTCGCTTAAAGCTATGAATGAACAAGAAGTCAAAAACGGCAGTAGTTTTTTGCCTTTGCCCTACCATAAGATAGTAGCGATAAGTGCAGTAATCAGCGATGATTTTGGAGTATTTAAAAAGGTTAGCTCAATTGATGGAGTTGATGAAAAAGAGATGATTAGCAATTTTTTAGGATTTTTAGACAAATATAATCCTAAACTCATAAGTTTCAACGGTAGAAGCTTCGATGTGCCTCTTTTGATGATAAGAGCTATGAAATATTCACTCACATGTAATGCTTATTTTGAAGTGGAAAATGTGGAACTTGGCAAGAGTAAATGGGATAATTACAGATACAGATTTTCGCAAAGGTTTCACATAGATTTGATGGATCATATAAGCGAATTTGGAGCAACTAGGGGCTTAAAACTTGATGTTCTGTGTTCATTGATAGGAGCTCCGGGAAAGTATGATGTCAGTGGCGATCAAGTAATGGAGCTGTTTTACAATGGCGAAATAGAAAAAATAAAGGAGTATTGTGAAAGCGATGTGCTAAATACTTATTGGTTATTTTTAAAATACGAACTATTAAAAGGAAACATCGTCATAGAGGATTTTAAAAGAAGCTTAGATATAATGGGCTCAAAATTAGAAGATAAAAAATCCTATGCAAAAGTTTTTAAAGAAGCAATAAAAAAGGAAATTGGTGATAAATAGTATTTTTAGAGAATATGATATTCGAGGTATCTATAAAAAAGAGTTGAATGAAAAAACTACAAAGTTAATAGGTTACTTTTTAGGTTTGCATGTAAAGAAAATTGGCGGTATTGTGGCTCTTGGATATGATGCCAGAAGTCATTCTCCTCTTTTGTGTGAATATCTAACAAGTGGTTTTAACAAAGCAGGTTGCAAGGTTTTAAATATGGGACTTGTTGCGACTCCTGTAAATTATTTTTCTTCTTTCCAAAGTTTTAATGCCATAACTTCAAATGCGACTGTGATGATAACAGGTTCTCATAATCCAAGTGAGTATAATGGTTTTAAAATTACTATAGATAAAAAGCCATTTTTTGGCGAAGATATTTATGCAATGGGGCGAGATATTTTAGATAATCTTGATTTAGAGATTAAAGATGATACTACATGTAAGAAAATTGATGTAAAAAATAGATATATAGATTTTATGGTAAAAGAATTTGCCCATCTAAAAGGTTTTGACGAAAAATTTGTGATTGATTGTGGAAATGGAGTGGCAGGAACTGTCATCATAGATATCTTTGATAGGCTTGGATTTGATTATAAAGCTTTGTTTGTGGAACCAGATGGCAGTTTTCCAAATCATCATCCTGATCCAACAGTTGAAGAGAATTTGGTAGACATAAAAAAGGAACTTAAGGGCGAATATAAGTATGGATTTGCTTACGACGGAGATGCAGATAGACTTGCCTTTTTGACGCAAAAGTATAATATCAAAGGCGACATCATGGCAATCTTGTATGCTGAGACTATGAAAAATCCAGTTGTGATAGGAGAGGTTAAATGCTCTCAAATCATGTATGATATCATTAACTCTTTTGGAACAGCTGTGATGTATAAAACAGGGCATAGTAACCTAAAAGTAAAAATTGCCGAACTTAATGCTGATTTTGCAGCTGAGGTTAGCGGACATATCTTTTTTAATGATAGATATTTTGGTTATGATGATGCCTTGTACGCGACTCTGCGAATGATTGAGCTTATTAAAAATGGTTTAAGAGTAGATGAACGAATTGAAGCTTTACCAAAAGTTTACTCAACTGAAGAAATAAAAGTAAAAACTACGGAACGAGAAAAATTTTTACTAGTTGACAAATTAAAAGAACTACTCAAAAATCCACCCAAAGATTTTCCTCATATAAAAGATATCATCGATGTGGACGGTGTTAGAGTTATATTTGACAAAGGCTGGGGATTAGTAAGAGCCAGCAATACTACGCCAGTTCTAGTCACAAGATTTGAATCAACTGACGAGCAAGAAGCCAAAGAGTATGAAGAAAAGATGAATAAATTAATCCTAAAAGCAAAAGACGCAATAAAATGAAATATACAGAAGCTAATGCTTCGTGCTTTAGTGCTAGGAATTTTTGCTGGGCTTTGCTCAGTAAAAAGGAGACAGTTAAATGATAGGGATTGTTGACTACAATATGGGAAATCTCAGAAGTGTTTATAATGCTTTTGAGAAAATTGGAAAAAAAGTTGATATTGTCAAAGATGCCAGGAAATTAAAAGAATATGATAAGATTATTTTGCCTGGAGTTGGAGCTTTTAAAGATGCTATGCAAAGCTTGGAAGAAACTGGCATGAGAGAAGCGATAGTGGATTTTTCTATTAGCGGAAAACCTCTTCTTGGAATTTGTCTTGGGATGCAGCTTTTGTTTGATAAGAGTTATGAGTTTGGAGTTACCAAAGGCTTGGGTTTGATTAAAGGCGAAGTTGTAGAGTTTGATAAATCTAAATTTAAAACTAGACTAAAAGTACCTCATATGGGATGGAATGAAGTGTTTGTTCAAAAAAATTCACCACTTCTTAAAAATTTGCCAAATGAAATATATCTATATTTTGTACATAGTTTTCATGCTACATGTAGAGATGAATTTATAGTTGGAAAAACAGCTTATGGATATGAATTTCCTAGTGTTGTGCAAAAAGATAATATTTTTGGTTTTCAGCCCCATCCGGAAAAATCACATGACAATGGATTAAAAATACTTAAAAATTTTATGGAGATATAAATGGAAATTTTACCAGCGATTGATCTTAAAGATGGTAAAGCTGTTCGACTGACAAAAGGTTTAATGGAAAGTGCAAAAATTTACTCAAATGAACCTTGGCATGTAGCGAAAAATTTTGAAGATATGGGCTCGAAGTGGCTTCATTTAGTTGATTTAAATGGGGCATTTGCTGGTGAGCCTAAAAATTTAGAACAAATTAAAAAAATACGAAAAAATTGCAATCTTCAGCTTGAATTAGGTGGCGGTATAAGAGACGAAGATACCATAAAAAAATATATTGATTTAGGAATAGATAGAGTGATTTTAGGCTCTATCGCTCTAAAAAATCCTGATTTTGTGAAAAAAATGTGTGACAAATATAGAATTATAGTAGGAATTGACGCGATTGACGGATTTGTAGCGGTTGAAGGTTGGGCTGAAAAATCAACTATGAGGGCTACCAAATTAGCAAAACAATTTGCAGATGCCGGTGTTGAAGCAATTATTTGTACAGATGTAGGAAAAGATGGTACTTTGAGTGGTGTAAATGTTGGTTTTACACTTGATATCGCAAGGGCTTCGTCAGCGGATACTATCGCTAGTGGCGGTGTTAAAGATATATCCGATATTATTAAATTGCAGGAAACAAATGAGGTCTCAGGAGTGATTGTCGGAAAAGCTTTCTATGAAGACACTATTGATTTAAAAAAAGCTTTTGCCTTGGTCTCTTAAAGTAACTTCAAAGTAAATTTAGTTAAAATATTGTATTAAAAATGATAAAGGATTTTCATTGAGATTGTTAGTAGTTGACGATAGTTCAACAATGCGTAGGATTATAAAAAATACTTTGGCAAGATTGAATTATAAAGATGTGTTAGAGGCAGAACATGGAGCACATGCTTGGCAGATAATGCAAGAAAATGATGATATTGATATACTTATTACTGATTGGAATATGCCAGAGATGAATGGATTAGAGCTTGTAAAAAAGGTAAGAGCTGAACCAAAATATGAGGATTTGCCGATTATTATGGTTACAACTGAGGGTGGAAAAACTGAAGTAATTACAGCATTAAGGGCTGGAGTCAATAACTACATAGTTAAACCTTTTACCCCACAAGTGCTTAAAGAAAAATTAGAAGATGTTTTAGGTTAGTGTGTGAATAAAACCTATAATGAAATATACATAACTCCAAGTGATTTTTATTCTTATTTTGTAGATTTTATTTTTTCTTTGGGTTATGATGCTATAGAAGAGCGAGATTTGAGTATTATAGTTAGAAGCGAAGATGATACAAGCATGCTTCTTTTTGCTCTTGAGGAGTACTCCAAAAAATTATCTTTGATTTTAAATAAAACAATATCATTGGAAACAAAATTAGAGATAAAAAAGAACGAAGATTGGATTAAAAATTATCGAAATTCCATAAAACCCATCAGTGTAGGAGAATTTTATATAAGACCGGATTGGGAGAAAGAAAGTGCTGGAAAGATTGATATTGTCATCAACCCAGCACTTGCTTTTGGCTCTGGTCATCATGAAAGTACTTATGGTTGCATATTGCAGTTACAAAAGTATTTAAGAAAAGACGATACACTTTTAGATGTTGGATGTGGGAGTGGAATACTCTCAATAGTCTCAGCAAAGCTTGGTGCTATTGTTGATATCTGCGATACTGATGAATTGGCAGTTAAGAGCGCAAAGGACAATTTTGAGTTAAACAATGTAAGTTTTTTTTCTTCTTGGACAGGGTCAGTTAATAAGACAGATAAATCTTACGATATTGTAGTTGCAAATATAATAGCAGATATTTTAGTTATAATTTCACGAGATTTAACAAAAAGTGTCAAAAATGGTGGAGTATTAATACTCTCAGGAATATTAGAAAAATATTTAGACAAAGTACAAGCTAAGTTTTTACAAATGAAGCTTATAAAAAAATATAAAAAAAATGAATGGAACACATTAGTTTTTAAAAAGGTAATAAATGGCACAGAATGATAATAAAAAAGGTATGAACAAAAATAACAATTTTTTTAACCAAAATCCTTTGTTGGTTTTTGCAATTTTCGCAATAGTGATAATTGTAATATTTAAAAATTTTCTTAACCCAAGTGACGGCATGACGAACAACACCATGGGTGCTTCTGCAAATACCGTTACAAAAAAGGTTAATTATTATAAATTTAAAGAATTGGTACAAGAAGGAAAACTTAGCTATGTTGCAATTGGTCAGACAACAATTAGGGCATATATACAAAATGGAACCAGTAAAGAGATATATATAGTCAAAAAAATTCCAGGCGCAGGAGATAATAAGTTAATTTCACAATTAGAAGAAAAAAAGATACCTTATGGTGGCTATAATGAAACAAACATTTTCTCTGAGATTCTTTTTTCTTGGGTTCTTCCGATATTTATCTTTTTTGGTATTTGGATGCTTTTGGCCAATAGAATGCAAAAAAATATGGGTGGCGGAATCCTTGGAATGGGAAGCAGTAAAAAGCTTGTAAATTCTGAAAAACCAAATGTAACATTTGATGATGTTGCTGGAGTTGAAGAGGCAAAAGATGAGGTTAAGGAAATAGTAGACTTTTTAAAACATCCAGATAGATATCTAAGCCTTGGTGCAAAAATACCAAAAGGAGTTCTTTTGGTGGGACCTCCTGGTACTGGTAAAACTCTTCTAGCGAAAGCAGTTGCAGGAGAAGCTAGTGTTCCTTTTTTCTCAGTTTCCGGTTCGTCTTTTATAGAAATGTTTGTGGGAGTTGGAGCCAGTAGAGTTAGAGATCTTTTTGATAATGCTAAAAAAGAAGCACCGGCTATCGTTTTCATAGATGAGATTGATGCTATTGGAAAAAGTAGGGCTGCAAATGGTCAAATGGGCGGAAATGATGAAAGAGAACAAACTTTAAATCAACTTTTAGCCGAGATGGATGGTTTTAGCTCTGATAAATCACCTGTAATTGTGTTGGCTGCTACAAATAGACCAGAAGTGCTAGATGTCGCACTTCTAAGACCAGGTAGATTTGATAGGCAAGTATTAGTTGATAAGCCTGATTTTAAGGGTAGAGTTGATATTTTAAAGGTGCATATAACCGATATTAAATTATCAAAAGATATAAATATAGAAGAAGTTGCAAGATTAACAGCTGGTCTTGCAGGTGCAGATTTAGCAAATATTATAAATGAAGCTGCACTTCTAGCTGGTAGAAAAAGTAAAGAATATGTTGAACAAAAAGACATGGTTGAGGCAGTTGAGCGAGCAATTGCTGGACTAGAGAAAAAAAGTAGAAGAATAAATCCAGAAGAAAAAAGAATCGTGGCTTATCACGAGAGTGGCCATGCTCTCATAGCTGAAACAACAAAAGGCGCTAAAAGTGTATCTAAAGTGTCAATCATTCCAAGAGGGTTAGCAGCTCTTGGATATACACTAAATACTCCTGAGGAAAATAAATATTTGATGCAAAAGCATGAATTGATTGCTGAAGTAGATGTTCTTTTGGGAGGTCGTGGCGCAGAAGAAGTTTTTATAGGAGAAATTTCAACTGGTGCAGGAAATGACTTAGAGCGAGCTACCGACATCGTAAAATCTATGGTTAGTATATATGGTATGAGTGATGTAGCTGGGCTTATGGTTTTAGAAAAACAAAGAAATACTTTCTTAATGGGTAGTAATGTTAAAGAATATAGCGAAAAAATGGCAGAAAATGTTGATAATTTTGTTAAAAAAATGTTAGATGATAGATATACAATGGTAAAAGAGAGACTAGAAGAGTATAGAGAATGTATAGAGAGAATTGTGGTTACTTTGCAGGAAGATGAAACGCTTGATGGTGATAAGCTCCGAAAAATCATATCAGAATTTGAGATAGAACATAATATACCTAGTAAAATGCATGTAAAAAAAGAAAGTTTGGAAAATAAATAAGATGCTTAGATCCCATACAACCACCCAACTAATTGCAAAAGAAGGGTGGAAGTATGTCAGTATTTTCTTTATATTATTTGTTTTTGCATATTGTGTAGAATTTTTCCAATGGGTATTTTTATTTCTGTTTTTTATGTCAATTTATATTTTTAGAAATTTTGAGAGAATTCCTGCTGAAGATGATAAAATGTCTCTTTTGTCCCCAGTAGATGGTAAAATTATTGATATTTCTAAGGTAATTTTTAAAGATAAGAGAGAGTTTTTAAAAGTGGAAATAAAAAAATCAATTTTAAATGCTTCGATATTGAGATCACCTGCATCAGTTACAATTGTTAAAACAAAAATGATACACGGACTTTTTTTAGACAGTGAAAATGAACTCTCTGGGAAATTAGGGGAGAGAGCAATACTCTCGCTAAAATCTAGTTTCACATCTATGATGATTATAATAAACGCCGGTTTTCTTAGTAGAAAAATAGAACTTTTCAAAACGATTGGACCACTTAAATTTGCTCAAAGATTTGGTATATTAATCGATGGAAGTGTAGAATTACTTTTGCCGATAAATGCTAGGATAAAAGTTAGTCTTGGTGATCAAGTTAAAGCTGGTGAGAGTGTTTTGGGATATTTTTCATATGAGGGCGAACATGATAAATAATGGTAGTAAATCACAATTAATATATTTGATTCCAAATCTTTTTACAGCTGCAAGTGCATTTTTAGGGGTTATTAGTGTATTGGCTTCCGTTAAAGGTGATTTTGAAAAAGCTGCGATTTATATACTTCTCTCTCTGGTTTTTGATGGTTTAGATGGCAGAGTTGCAAGATTGACAAAAACTACTAGTAAATTTGGTGCTGAGTTTGATTCGCTTGCCGATATAGTTGCGTTTGGAGTTGCTCCTGCTATGTTATTTTATTTTAGTGTAGGTATTCACTATGGTAAAGTTGGATCACTTTTGTGTGCTATGTATGTAGTATTTGGGGCAGTTAGACTAGCTAGATTTAATGTGATGGTGGGAGTTAGTGAGCCTTCTGTCTTTATAGGCGTACCAATTCCAACAGCTGCCGTAGTTTTAGCAATGTGGAGTATGGTATATGAAAAGTATGAATTTTTTAAAAATTTTGATTTTATTATGATTGCTGGAATTGGTATTTTATCTTTACTTATGGTCAGCAATTTCAGATATCCTAGCTTTAAAAGGATTGATTTAAAAAAACCAAATTTTTTAAGGGTTCTTATATATCTTATGATTGCATTTTCAATTATCTATATTTATCCAGTTGAAAGTGTTACAATTATCGCTACTTCTTATCTTTTTTATGGCTTAATCAGAGGAGTATATAACTTTACAATTGCAAAATATCGTAAAAGCTAGTATAATACTCAAACATAATTATATAAGGAGAAGCAAATGAATAGCATTGACATTAGCAAAGCCAAAAGAATAAAATTTTTACCAAAAATTGAAATCAAAAATGCTCTCCTGCAAAATCTACTCTTTCTCTCATAACAATTAACTTTTAGACTAACAAATAACAAATATAATAAGGAAACTTAAATGAATAATAATATAATAATATTCGATACAACGCTAAGAGATGGCGAACAAAGCCCTGGTGCATCCATGAACACGGAGGAGAAGATACAAATAGCTTTACAGTTGGAAAAATTGGGAGTTGATGTCATAGAAGCTGGTTTTGCAGCAGCAAGTCCGGGAGATTTTGATGCGATTTCAAGAATAAGTGAGTCAGTAAAAAACTCTACTGTGTGTTCACTGTCCCGCGCTTTAGAAAAAGATATAAAAGCTGCAGGCGAGGCAATACAAAAAGCACAGAAAGGAAGAATACATACTTTTATAGCCACAAGTCCAATTCATATGGAATATAAACTAAAAATGACGCCGGATCAAGTTATAAAAAAAGCCATTGAAGCAGTAACTTATGCAAAAACTTTTTGTGATGATGTAGAGTTTAGCTGTGAAGATGCAGGAAGAAGTGATTTGGGTTTTCTGAAAGAGATTTTGGATGCAGTCATAAATGTGGGAGCCACAACACTAAATATTCCAGATACTGTGGGTTACAGAATGCCA
>CAZYTB010000012.1:0-31072 GCA_964650375.1 uncultured Campylobacterales bacterium
ACTGGTTTGCGGTACCAGCGGTCGGGGATTCGAATTCCTCTGAGCGCACCATTTTTCTATCGTAACAAAAACACTTTAAGAAACTATGTGATACCATGCTATAAATTCATTAGGTTTGTGGTTGTGAAAAAAATTAGAGATTTTTTTGTTTATTTAATATTTGGCAATAAAAATATAAATATTGTTGATTATATAAAAAATATATTTAAAGATGATGTATTTCTCTTCGGCATTAAGATAGATTTTGTTACTGTTTTATATTTTTTAGGCAGGTGGTTGCCTTTTGCAATAGCTGTTGGAATCACTACTGGAATTATGGCTTCTTTGATGGATATAGTTATTGTTTATATAAATGGTTACTTATCAAAAAATATTATTTTTCTTTTCGTATTTCCTTTTATAGTTTCTATTATAACTGGACAAGCCATAAAAAGTGATCCTGAAGTTGGTGGCCCAGGGATTGGTTATTCCATATTGCATTTAAAAACCAAAAATTATTTAAAAATAAAATCAATAATTTATAAACTGATTATCTCTATTTTGACTCTCTCAGGTGGATTTATAGCCGGACGGGAAGGTCCTTCATTTTACTTAGGAGTTGGCATAGGCGAATGGATTGGAAAAGCTTATGGTTTTGGAAAAAAATTTAAAGATACATTGGGTCTTATTGGTGGTGGCGCATTTACAGGTGCATTACTGAAAGCTCCTCTTGGAAGTTCTATTTTTGCAATGGAGCTTAAAAATATGTATAATTTTAACTATCAACCTTTTGCTCCTATGATAGTTGCTGCAATTTCTAGTTACTTAACATTTACTTTTTTTAGAGGCAATGAGGCCTTTATTCAACTCTCGGATAAACCTATTTGGACATTGATGAGTGTTCCTTATATCATTGCTATGGGACTTTTTATCTCGTTTATTATATATCTATACACCATAGTTTTTCATTTAAATGCTAAAATTTCTATGATGATAACTGCTAATCGAAGACCTATAATCGGTACTCTAATTGCTATACCTTTTATGATTGGACTATATTGTATTTTAAACGACATTGATATTTTATCAGTTCCAGCAAATATGAGAATTCTCTCAAAAATGACACAGGTTTCTTTTCCTATTTATATTGATGTCTCTATCATATTTCTTACTATCATCATTACTAGTTTTACTCAAGGTTTTGGAATTTCTGGCGGATTGATTTTACCAGTTTTGCTTATAGGAGCCGCAGCTGGAAATATCTTTGGACATATTTTCCCTGATCAATTAGTTATGTTTACGCTAGCAGGTATGGGTGCAGCACTTGCCGCTGGCGCAAAAACACCACTTGCTGCGATTGTTATGATTACAGAGATGAGCCATGATGATGTTGTAATCCCCATGACAGCGGCTGTTATTACTAGTTATTTGACGAGTTTTGGATATAGCTTGTATCTGGGACAGGAAGCCAAATTTAAAGGAGGATTAAAAAGTTTTAACTCTCAAAATGAAGATTGAGTTATGTAATCTATAATTTTCCTAGCACCATTTGGTTTAATTACATTTTTTAAATTTTGTGAGATTGTTTTTAAGTCTAATTTTTCTATTTCATTTAAAATTTCTTCGATATTTTGTTTCTCTTCTCTTTTTAGAAGCGCCAAATTTTTATCAGCTAATCCTTTTGCATTGTAGTATTGGTGATCACCTGCTGCATAAGGATAAGGAATAAATAATGAAGGAACTCCAAGAGCGCATAGCTCCCAAAGTGTGCTAGCCCCTGATCTGCTTATCGCAAAATCTGCTTGTGAGATTTTTTCTATAATATTTGGAGTGAAATCAAAAATTTCAGCATCTATATCGTTTTTTTTATAAAAATCTCTTATTTTTTCAAAATCATTTTTTCCGCTTTGGTGGATTATTTTTATATTTTTTTCTGTGAGTTTCTTTGCTAAATTCAGAGCTAGATTATTAATTGAACTTGAGCCTTGGCTGCCACCTAAAAATATTATGGTTTCTAATTTATTTATATTTTTTCTATTTACAAAAAAAGATTTATCTATTGGATAATCTTTGACTTTGCTCCTTTCATCGTATGAACTGAAAAATTCTTTTGCAAATGGTTTTAATATTTTATTTAATTTTCCAACTGTTGCATTTTGCTCGTGTATGTATAAATTTACCGAGCTTACGATAGTAGCTAGTGAGGCTGGAGCTGCTGAATAACCACCTACGCATATAAGATTTTTTATATTATTTTTTTTAAAAATTCCTCTACATGCGAAAGATAATTTTATAATTTCTATAATTGAAGATAATTTTTTAATTCCCTTTTTATTTACAACTCCTTGTGAATTTAGAAAAATTTTTTTTGAAAAACCTTTTTCATTTTCAAACCAAACTTTATCTAATCCTTTGGTCGAGCCTATGTATATGGGAAATATTCCCTTTTCGTTTAAAGCATTTTTCAAAGCTCTCACGATAGAGAGGTGTCCACCTGTTCCACCGCCTGTTAAAGCTATCATAGTTTTGCTCTTTTGCTTAGCATAAGAACCATACCTATACCAATTGAGAGGGCTAACATGGAGCTTCCCCCATAACTTATAAATGGAACAGCTATGCCTTTTATAGGAGTTAAAGAAGTTTCACCGTAAGCATTCATTAAAAACGAAAACACTATAAGCAACCCAATGCCTAGTGAGAACAGATAATATACTCTATTTTGGCTTCTATTTGAAATTCTAAAGATTCTATAAATAATGATAAAAATCGCGAAAGTTATTATGAAAATACCGACAAATCCAATCTCTTCAGCGATTCCAGCTAAAACAAAATCAGTATGAACTTCACTCAAAAAACCAAGTTTAAATGAACCAGAACCCAGGCCTTGTCCAAAAAGACCACCATGGTTTATGGCGTTTAATGAGTGTGATATTTGGTAAGGCTCTGGTGCATTTTCCACTCTTAAAACTTTAGCCACATTTTCAGGTAATATGGAAAGCACCATATTTTGTATCGTTGCCCACCATACTTTTATCCTTAATATTCTATGTTCTGAAGTAAAAATAGCTATAGTAAATATGACTACTGATCCCAAAGTCGAAATCATAAATAATTTTATACTGGTTCCCGCAAAAAAAAGCATAACAGCTAGAGTAAGAGCGAGCACAACAACCTGACCTAGGTCATTTTGCATAACAGCAATAAGATAAATGA
This sequence comes from uncultured Campylobacterales bacterium, assembly GCA_964650375.1. Classification (GTDB taxonomy): domain Bacteria; phylum Campylobacterota; class Campylobacteria; order Campylobacterales; family Sulfurospirillaceae; genus JAADIZ01. The sequence goes on from CAZYTB010000012.1 coordinate 3,193, forward strand.
CTAATACAAAAACAGCAACATAAGGGAGTATGAGCTTTAATTCTTCTTTTAGAGATTTTTTACTTTCGTCCAGTTTCCTTGCAAAACTCCATGCTAAAAAATATACAAATCCGATCTTAAAAAATTCTACTGGAGCAAAAGAAAAACCAGGAAGTCTTACCCATCTTTTTGCTCCCCCTGCACTTGTAACTAGACTCTCTGGCAGGAAATGCATAATACCCATCAAAAAAAGACAAATAAAGAAGATACTAAAACCTATGATTGTTAAACTTTTATCTGGATTAAGTCTCGAGAGAGTCCACATAATGAGTATAGATAACATCCCCACACTAAACTGTCTTATAAAAAAGTGAAATTCTCCATAACCAAAATAGATATTTGTAAATACTGGCAATGAGAGGGAAAATACAATGCCCACAAATATGCAAAAAGAACTTAATATAAATAGGGGTTTATCGGCTGACATATATCTCTTTTTTTATAGCTATTTTACAAAAAAAACATTAAAAACATGCTTGGTGCAAAGAGGAATGATTTTTGCTTTATCTTAAGTATATTTTATGAAATGAGGAAGATATGTCATTTGAGATAAGCAAAGCACACTCTTTATTAGCAATGGGCATGAGCGCAAGAGCGATGAGACAGGAGTTGATAGCTGGAAATATTGCAAATATAGATACACCATACTATAAAGCAAGGGATGTTGATTTTGAATCAGCTTTGAGCGAAAAATCTAGAGAAATGTATGGAGTTGGTGAAACACAAAAACTAAAAATGACAAAAACTAATAAATCTGATTTAGATGGATATAGTGAAATCAATAATCAAAAAGCAACAATTTATCTAAGAGATGGTCAAACACAAAGAAATGATGGCAATACTGTAGATTTAGATATAGAAACGACGGAACTTAGCAAAAATGCGGTCATGTACAGTGCACTCACTGCTGCGTTAAAGAAAGACAGTATGATATTTAAAAGTGTAATTGATGCATCATCTAGAGTATAAAGGAAAATAATATGGCATTTTTAAGTGATTTTGATATAAGTGGATATGGACTCTCAGCTCAGAGATTTAGGATAAATGTAATTAGCTCCAATATAGCTAATGCAAATACAACAAGAACTAGCGAAGGCGGACCATATCAGAGAAGAGAAGTTGTTTTTAAAGCGATAAATTTTGATAAAACATTAAATAATGAGATAAAAAACAACAATAATATGCTAAAATACGAAAACCCCTTGGATGATTCAATTTCGCAAGAAAATGCAAATCCTGCTATAATGAGCGTAGCTGTTGACAAGGTTGTTAGAGATAAGAGTGATTTTAAAATGAAATATGACCCATCACACCCTGATGCAAACAAAAATGGATATGTGGCTTATCCAAACATAAACCCTGTGATTGAGATGTCAGATTTGATAGAGGCTACTAGGGCTTATCAGGCAAATGTAGCTGCTTTTCAAAGTGCAAAATCTATGGCACAAAGTGCTATAGGTATTTTACAAGGATAATTAAATGCAAAATAGTCTTGATAAAATTTCATCATTGACAAATGTAACAAGTGTAAAGAAAAATTTAGTACAAAATGATGGAGATTTTTCGAAAGTATTAGAAAATACCCTCTCAGAAGTAAATAAATTGCAACAAAATAGCGATAAGGCTATGTCTGATATGGCTACAGGCGAGGTGAAAGATTTACACCAAGCCGCAATCGCTATTGACAAGGCAGAGCTAAGCATGAAAATGATGTTAGAGGTTAGAAATAAGGCATTAAACGCATACAAAGAGATAATTAGAACGCAAATGTAAATCTTGGTGATATTTTCTTAATGCAAAACATTAAACCAAAAACATATAAGATAATTTTTCTATTTTTTATTGTTACTCTAGGTTTCATTATCTTTTTAGGGGCTGCATTTTATTGGTCTAGCGTTAAGCGGAGATTGCCAACTTTAACCCACGAAGAAATATCGCATGCTTTAAGAGGCGATATCATAAGCGCAGATGGATTTAGAGTTGCTACTAGTAAAAAACTTTATAAAGTTAGCTTAGATACAAGAAATATAGACCCTGAAAAAAAAGAGCTATTTGTTAAATTATATTCTCTTTATAGTGGTGACAATCCTAAAAAAGTTTTAAAAATTATAAATTCCAGCTTTGGAAATGTAGTGCTTTCCTATCAAATTGATTCAAAGAAAGCAAAATATCTCAAAAATTTAGCTAGAAAATTATATGTTTTGAGAGTTTTTAAGGTCTATGAAGATCCAAAAACAAAGGTGACATTTTTACATGGTATGAGTATAACAGAAAGTGGAGAAAAAAGAATTTACCCTGCAGCTGATACAATGACACCAATTATTGGATATGTAAAAAAAGTGGAAAAAGACACTATGACTACGATAACTGGAGTTAAAGGGATTGAGAAGTATTATGAAGATAGACTTGCTCCAATACAAAACTCTGTTTTGAGAGGCAATAGAGATATATCAAATACGGTCATTTTAGATAGAAACAGTATTTATACAAAAAGAGTGGATGGGCTTAATATCTATCTTAACATATCATTAAAGATTCAAAAAATAATAGAAAAAATTTTGGATGATAAAAAAGAATATTTGGATGCCCAGGAAATCATAGCTTGTGTAATGGACAGTAAAACAGGCTCAATTTTGGCACTTGCAAGCAGCAATCGATATAATCCGGATTTTATTAGAAGAAAAGATTATCAATCTTTAAATGTGAGTGCAATTGAATATTCTTATGAACCGGGATCTGTTATGAAACCCTTTACTTTTTCACTTCTTTTAAGGGCAAACAAGGTAAATCCATTTGATTTAGTGCGTATATATGGCGGTAAATACAAGATTGGTAAAAAAACTATAAGAGATACACATGCTTATGAATGGTTGAGTGCTGAGGATGTAATAGTGCATTCTAGTAATGTTGGTATTGCACAAATTGCACAAAAACTTGATTCTATAGAATTTTACCAAGGTTTGAAAGATTTTGGATTTTCATTTAAGAGCGGTATTGATTTACCATATGAAGCAAGAGGAGAAATTCCACCTTTGCATAAGTTTAAATCTCCAATTTATAAAGCGACTGTGGGTTATGGATATGGACTGAGGGTTAATTTTATGCAATTGATAAAAGCTTATAATGTTTTTAATAATAACGGCAGAATGATTACACCAAAAATTGCCAGAAGAGTGGCTCAAAAAGATGGTAAATATAATTTGGCTGAGTATGTCTCACAAAAACAGGTTATCCCAATCGTTGTTGCCAAAAGAGTTAAGAAAATACTTATAAAAACAGTTATGAAAGGCACTGGAAAAGCTGCAATTTATGATGGACTTGAGATTGGCGGTAAAACTGGAACTGCTCATATTGCAGGTGGAGGAGGTTATACAAATAAATATAACAGCTCATTTTTTGGATTTGCGAATGATGCAACAAATAGATTTACGATAGGCGTGTTGGTGAGAGACCCCGAAAAAAAATATTACTACTATGCTTCTTTGACTGCGGTTCCAATTTTTAGAGAAATTGTTCAAAAATTGGTTGAAGAAGATTATTTAAAACCTTCTAATCAATAATGCGTTTTTTAGAAGATATTTCAAGTGTTATCATACTATCTTCTATCGTGCAAAGACCACTTCTATCTCCGCTTTCTAAATATTTTAAAAATGATAAATGCTCTCTCAACAGTGGTTCTTCTTTTTTTACCATACATTTTCTAATGACATAAGAGTTGTTTTTTTGATATTCTGAAAATTCTGTGAGATCTTGAGACATCAAATCAGCTTCAAAGTATGCATCTTTGGTTGCAACTTCTATTGTCCTTTTTCTAAAAGGAGTTAGCCAGTTTGTTGTGATGCTAGCAACTATGTCATGCTCTAGTTTGAAAGAGAGCATTGCATTGTCTTCGTGGTGATTGTGTATTTTTCTAGATCTGTAAATATTTGTTTTTACAATTTCTCTTTGAGTAATAAAGCGAATCAAATCTATGTCATGCACTGAGAGGTCTGTCAAAATCCCAACATCTGCAATTCTTGGAGGAAAAGGACCAACTCTTGTTATTCCAATACTGTAAATCTCCATATCTTTTATCTCTTCTTTTAAAGCACTTACTACCGGATTAAATCTTTCTATATACCCGATACCAACTTCTGCTTTTACTCTGTTAGCAACTTCTAGGATATCATTTGCTTCTTCAACGGTAGAAGCAACAGGTTTTTCTATAAAGATATCTTTGCCTTTTTCTAAGCATTTTATAGCTACTTCTTTGTGCAAAAAAGTAGGAACTACGATAACACAAGCATCAATATCTTCATGTTCAAGCATATCATCAACGCTTGAGTAAAATGGCTCTTCATAATCCACCGTTTTTACAACATCACAAAGTGCAACTAGATTAAATCCGCGAATACTTTTGAGAATTCTATAATGATTTCTGCCCATAGAACCCAAACCAATAAGCGCTACTTTTTTCATGCAAATTCCTTGATGCATTTAACTACAAAATCTTGCTGCTCTTTTGTTAGATATGGACTCATAGGAAGACTTATAATTTCACTAGAGACTTTCTCGCTAAGCGGAAAATCACCATCTTTATAATTTAGATATGAAAATGCTTCTTGTTGGTGAAGTGAGATTGGATAATGCACAGCTGTTGGAACTCCAGCTTGATTAAGTTTCGATGCGAGGTTAGCTCTATCCTTGCATCTAATTGAATATTGCGCAAACACACTGGTTCTATCTTTTAGAATTGTTGGAGGAGTAACACCACTATTTTGTAAAAGTTGATTATATCTAGTTCCTATTTCTTCTCTTGTTCTTATCTCATCTCTAAAATATTTCATCTTTACATTTAATATTGCTGCTTGGATAGCATCAAATCTACCATTTATGCCTATGTATTTATGTTTATATCTTTCCTTTTGTCCATGGTTGGACAAAGTCCTGATTTTTTTTGCTAACTCAACATTATTTGTAAACAAAGCTCCGCCATCTCCATAGCAGCCAAGTGGTTTAGATGGAAAAAAACTGGTACATCCTATGTCGCTAAGATTACAAGATTCTTTGCCTTTATAGGTTGCTCCCAAACTTTGACAGCCATCTTCTATCACATGTAAGTTGTGTTTTTTCGCTATTTCATTGATTTCATCCATGTTTGAACATTGACCATATAGTGAAACTGGTATTATTGCTTTAGTTCTATTCGTGATTTTTTCTTCTATTAAGCCAGAATTTATATTGTAAGTTTGCTCCTCTATATCTACAAAAACCGGAGTTGCCCCAACTAAAGCTATAACTTCTGCCGTTGCTATAAAAGTAAATGGAGTAGTTATCACTTCATCGCCGGCTTTTATATCAAGTGCCATAAGTGCTAAAAGTAAAGAGTCTGTTCCGGATGAGCAAGTAACTGCGTGTTTAGCACCAGTGAATTCAGCCAAACTTTTTTCAAGTTTACTAACTTGTGGACCTAATATAAATTGAGTAGATTCAAGTACACCTAAAACTTCTTCGTTTATCTCTTCCTTATGTGCCTCATATTGGGCTTTTAAATCTATAAAAGGAATTTTCATTTTTTTTCCTTGCTGTTTGATGATAGTTATTGTACTCAAAACTTACTTTTATATAGTTAAATATGTCATAAATTTTTTTTACTAATATATGGTATAATTTTTTTTTAATCATTATAATTTATTTAATAAGTAAAAAAAATTGTCAAATGTCGCTTTTTTACAATATTTATCTTGTTTATTTTCATATAATTACATAATTTATTTTACTAAGTAAAATAAATAAATTTTCAAGGAGATATTATGAAAAAGCTTACAGGAACACTTTTAAGTGTAGTAGTCGCTGCAACATTGGCAAATGCAGTTCAAAAGGACTAAAGTTTTGCATATATGAAAGACATAATAAATTATTTTGCTTTTTCAAATGATAAACTCCGCTGTTGTGATTGGCAATTTCTCGCATTATACATTTTTTTGTTACATTTATGTTAAATAATGGAATAATCAATAGAAATTTTATCTATCTTGAAAATTATTTAATCATTGTTTATCGCTTATGTTGGATGTTTAATAATGTTTTAGGTAAAATAAGAGAATTTTTAATATACAACTAGGATAAAACTGATGGACATAAGAGCTGAATTTTTAAAATTTTTCGAACAAAAAGGTCATACACTAGTTCCTAGTGCGCCGCTTGTTCCTGATGATGCAACACTACTTTTTGTTTGCGAAGGAGTTCTGAGTAACTATGATTCAACTATGTTTATGCCATTGATTAATAAAGTAGCTGAAATTTGCGGTAAAGATTACTTATATGAAAGTGGAGCAAAGGTGAATGGCAAAGAGCATCAGTATTGTTCAATTCACTGTATGATTGAAGAAGCTGTGAAAAATGGAAAAGAAGTAGTTGACCCTCAAGTGGTCGATAATACGACTTTAAAATTTATAGATGCAAATAAAGCTTATTATGTTGTAGGCTCTAGCAAGCCAGCTACTATGTCTATGGTCAGCAAGTATGCATTTGGTACAAAGGGTGCACAAAGTGGTGGACAATGTGGTGATAGTGGAGAGATAAAAGATTATTGTTGTTAAGGGCAAGAGTATTTTTCAGAAATATGTACACTTATACAAAAAATTAGCCTTATCAAAGGAAAAATTACAATGAAATATAATGCTCTGTTTCAAGTGAACCAGTATGAATGATACAGTAACACAACAACAAGAAACTTGTGTATTAAAATCTGCGGTAGAACGGGGTGTTGTAAAAGCACATATAAATTTTGTTAAACAAAATAATATTCCAGTAGCAGTTGCATGCTTTGCTCTTAGTTTATCAACTCAGGCTGAAGAAAAACTTGAAGAGATTATTGTGCTTTTAGAACAAGACAATAATTATGCACCGATTTATCAGTGTGAGATAGGTTTATTTTTTACTTTTATGAGAAATATGCAACTTCATCATAGTGTACATCTACTAAAAAAATTCAGCCATACTATTGAAAAACTACATGACATTTCGATATCCTATGGTGCACTAACGATGATAGATAAGGATGATACATATGCAACGCTGATATCGCGAATAAGTAAGTATATAGGGCATGCATGTATCGTAGGTGATGGAAAAATATGTTATGGTACATCGCAGTATGATTTTTCTACCAAAAAAGATGAAGAGGATATTTTAAAGAATTTTTTTATCTCCAGTAGCCATGCAAAACTATATAATTTTTATAATGGAATTCCACTGAGTGAAGAAGTGCAGGTGCTTTCATATAACAATGGAATACTACGCATCAAAGTATCCTTGGGAAAAGCTACTTTTTTAAAACATGAGCCCTTCACTTTTTTAAAACATGAGCTCTTACCTGATACACTTAAAGCAGATATCGTTAATACATTTCCTAGACAAGGAGAAGCGATTCTTTCTAATTTGCGATTTATCGAAAAATCTCCTGTGGACAGAGAAAAAATTCGAGTAAAACCAAATGTGCCAATTGATGTATCTATTGAGAATGATAATGGCTTGAATATCAAAGGAACCATTGAGAGTATTTCAGTTGATACAATTGCGATTAAGCCTGAAGAGTATAATCTTCCAGATTCATATTTTGAAGCAAAGGATGCTCGTTTTACATTAGTTTTTAAATTGCAAGGCACTGAAGGAAAAACGACAAATATGCGCGTATTTGCGAACTTTCTTACTAAAAATGATGAACGAATTGTATTTTCTATTCATATGAGTCGATTTTTTAAACAAAAAATTGAAAACTATATTGAGCTCAAACAAGCCACATTGATGACTATAGTTCAAAAGATGGTATTAGATTTTTATCAAAAATAAGTCAATATTCTCTAAAATTTAATTTTTATATCTACTGCATATTATTATGCTCTTATACAGTTTTAAAACCCTTTTAGATAAAATTATACGATAAATTATATTAGGATAAAACTTATGGATGTAAGAGCTGAATTTTTAAAATTTTTCGAACAAAAAGGTCATACACTGGTTCCTAGTGCGCCGCTTGTTCCTGATGATGCAACACTACTTTTTGTAAATGCCGGTATGGTACCATTTAAGAATATATTTACAGGAGAAATTCCTAGACCAAATCCACCTCGTGCTGTTACATGCCAGACTTGCATAAGAGCAGGCGGAAAACATAATGATTTGGACAATGTAGGCTATACGGCACGACATCATACTTTTTTTGAAATGCTAGGTAATTTTTCGTTTGGTGATTATTTTAAAGAAGATGCTATTAAGCATGCTTGGAAATTTATAACAAAAGTTTTAAAACTTCCAGAAGATAAACTTTGGGTTACAGTTCATGATAGTGATGATGAAGCAGAGCAGATTTGGCAAAAGTATGTTCCTTTGAATCGTATCAAAAGGTTTGGGGATAAAGACAATTTTTGGCAGATGGGCGATACCGGACCCTGTGGACCCTGTAGCGAGATATTTTATGACCAAGGAAGTGAGCATTTTAACTCAGAGGAAGATTGCTTAGGTGGAGAAGGTGACAGATTTTTAGAAATTTGGAATTTAGTTTTTATGCAATTTGAGAGAGACAAAAGTGGAAAATTAACTCCACTTCCAAAGCCTTCTATTGATACAGGTATGGGTTTGGAGCGAGTAGTGGCAGTTTGCGAAGGAGTTCTGAGTAATTATGATTCAACTATGTTTATGCCATTGATTAATAAAGTAGCTGAAATTTGTGGTAAAGATTACTTATATGAAAGTGGAGCAAGCTATAGAGTGATAGCTGATCATATTCGCTCAGTCGCTTTTTTACTTGCTCAAGGTGTTAATTTTGACAAAGAAGGAAGAGGTTATGTCGTAAGAAGGATATTAAGACGAGCTGTAAGACACGGGTACTTACTTGGAATTAAAGAGCCATTTATGTATAAACTATTAGATGTTTTAAATACTCTCATGGGAAAACAATATCCTTATTTAATTGAAAAAAAAGATATTTTAAGTGAGCAGATAAGATTGGAAGAAGAGAGATTTTTATTTACCATCGCATCAGGGCTGGACCTTTTTGAAAAAGAGTTAGAAAATACGAAAGACATTTTTAGCGGAGAGGTTGCATTTAAGCTTTATGATACTTATGGATTTCCGCTTGATTTAACAGGGGATATGCTAAGAGATAAGGGAATGAGCGTTGATATAGAAAGATTTGAAAATTTGATGAGTGAACAGAGAACAAGAGCAAAAGCTTCTTGGAAAGGAAGTGGTGATGAAACTACTCATGGAGATTTTAAACCTCTTTTGGAAAAATTTGGGTTAAATGAATTTATGGGTTATGAGAACACAAAATCGAACTCTGTTATTTTAGCTCTTTTGGATGAAAACTTTAAAGAAGTTGACTCTCTTAAAAAAAGTGGCTGGATGATGTTGGACAAGACACCTTTTTATGCACAAAGTGGCGGACAATGTGGTGATAGTGGAGAGATAAAAGATTATGGAAAAGTGAACGATACTAAAAAGTTTTTTGATTTAAATCTTTCTCACATAAAACTGGAAAAATCTCTACATGTAGGGAAAAGTGTGAAAGTAAGTGTTGATATAAATAGAAAAGAGATAGAAAAACATCACTCAGCAACTCATCTTTTACACGCTGCCTTGAAAAAAGTTTTAGGTGACCATGTATCTCAGGCCGGTTCATTGGTTGAAAAAGATAGACTTAGATTTGATTTTTCTAACCCAAAAGCTATGAGTAGTGAAGAAGTTGCCAAGGTAGAAAATTTTGTAAATGAGATAGTCTTTAGCGGAGTAGATACACAAACTAAGATTATGAATATAGATGATGCCAAGAAAAGTGGTGCTATGGCACTATTTGGTGAAAAATATGGTAATGAAGTAAGAGTCGTTTCTTTTGGTGATGCCAGTGTTGAGCTTTGTGGTGGCACGCATGTAAGAAATGTTGTAAATATAGGAAGTTTTTTTATTACTAAAGAGAGTGGCGTTAGTGCAGGGGTGCGAAGAATCGAAGCTATTTGTGGAAAAAGTGCTTATGAATATGCAAAAAATTTACGAACAACTTTAGAGAAAGCCGAACAAGAGGTGAAACACAAAGATATTTTCATGGGGATTGACAGGCTAAAAAAAGAAATGCAAAATTTAAAAAGTGAAATAGAAGCTTTTAGTGCAAATGCCGGAAAAGCGATTGAGTCAACACAAATCAATGGCGTGGAAGTTATCATAGATGAACTAAAATCCGGAGATATTAAAAAAAGCATAGATGATTTGAAAAATCAAAAAAAATCAGTTGCTATCATCTTGTTTCAAATTAAAGGAAATAAAGTTTTAATCGCAAGTGGAGTTAAAAACGCGCCTATAAAAGCGGGAGTTTGGATAAAAGAAATAGCGCCAATTGTAGGTGGTGGCGGCGGCGGAAGAGATGATTTTGCCCAAGCTGGCGGTAAGAAACCCCAAAATTTAGAAGATGCGAAAAAAGCAGCATTAGAGTATGCTAAAAGTATTTTATAAGGGTAATAATGTTTGATATTATAATTGATATTTTTGTGGATTATAAAACAGCTATAATATTTTTGCATATTATTAGTGCATCCTTGCTAATTGGCAGTATGTTTGTAATTATTTTTATCATACGACCAGCTGAAAAAAATATTAAAAATGTTGAGGTTAAATGTCGTAATTGTTTGAGAATATTAACAAGATATATAATTTTTTTAGTTCCAATTATGTTAGTGATTGTTTCAGCCTCAGTCTTTATGAGTGTTGGAATGGGCTTTAAATATGGAAATCCTGCAGCATTTATAATTATTCATATTAAAGAAACTATTTGGCTTTTTATTGCATTTAACTTTCTTTACATGTATAAAAAATATCTTAATGCGAAAAGAGCATTTGAAAAAGAAGATTTTTTAGTAGTGCAAGAAAATATTATTTTAATAATTAGATACCTGATTCCCCTAAACTTGGTTGTTTCAATGATAGCGGTTTATTTTGGTATCATCATGAGTGAGTATTAAATGAATAAAATAATTCTAGCCTCTTCGTCACCAACTAGAGCTAAAATATTGGATAAATTTGCTATTAATTATTCTCAAATTGGTGTTGATTTCGATGAAGATTCACTAAAAATCAATAGTCCAAAAGATTTTGTTTATTTTGCAACAAAAGGAAAGCTGGATATGTTTCTTTCTAAAAATGATTTAGACATTCCTGTTCTATGTGCCGATACTGTTGTATATGCAAATGACGAAATTTTGAGAAAAGCAAAAGATGCGGTTGATGCTAGAAAAATTCTTTTAAAGCAAAGTGGAAATAGTGTGTCAATTCTTACATGTATGATTTATAAATCAAAGAGTATGGAATTTATAGATTTATCTGTTACTAAGTATCTTTTTTTGCCTTTTGATAAAGAAAAAATGCAAGAATATCTAAAAAGTGAAAAGTGGAAAGATAAGGCTGGAGCTTGTATGGTAGAGGGTTTTTGCAAACAATATATCAAAAAAGTGATTGGTTTGCAAAGCACTGCCATGGGTTTGAGTGTTGAAAAATTAATACCATTTCTAAAGTTGGATAATGTACTCTAGCGAATTAAATGCTCTTCATAAATCAAATCGTTTCAGGCAAAGAGAACTAGAAAACAGTGATTTGTTAGATTTTGCGTCAAATGATTATCTAGGATTTAGCGAAGAAAAATCTCTTCTTGAAAAAACATTTGAAAGAGTAAAACTTCACTCAACTCACGCTCCAAAATCATCACAATTAGTAAATGGATATCATCTTATTCATAAAGAGTTTGAAGATTACTTGTGCGAGATAAACGGATTTGAGAGTGCTATGGTTGCAGGAAGTGGGTTTTTGGCAAATTTAGCTCTCATAGAAGCACTTCCTAGAAAAAAAGATTTGCTTATTTTGGATGAACAATACCATGCTAGTGGAATTTTAGCTTCAAAATTATTGGATTGCCAAGTTAAATTTTTTAAACATAATGATGTGCAAGATTTAGAAAAAATTATAAAAGAGAGTGAATTTAAAAGAGCAATTGTAGCAGTTGAGGGTATTTACTCCATGAGCGGGGATTTGCTAAACAAAGGAATATTTGCACTTTGTGAAAAACTGGATTTTTTGCTTATCGTAGATGAAGCTCATAGTGTTGGTGTTGTCGGCGAAAATTTATTGGGAGTCTTTGACTTTTTTCATATAAAGCCTACAAAAAACCATATAAAAATGGGCACACTGGGCAAAGCGCTTGGAAGTTACGGCGCATATATATTGAGCAGTTTTCACATAAATGAGTATCTTCAAAATAGAGCTAAATCTTTAATATATGCAACCGCTCCTTCTGTGTTGGATATTGAGCTGGCTCATCAGGGTTTTTTGTATATGGAAAAACATAAAAGTGAACTCTTTTTTGAAATACAAAATAGAAAAAAGATAGTAAAAAAATATTTTGATTATGATATGGATGGTTTAATTTTTCCATATAAATTAGATTCTTCAAAAGAAGCAATAGAATATAAAAAGGTATTAGAAAAAGCTAGTTTCAGTGTTGGAGCGATTCGCCCTCCTACTGTTGAAGTACCAATTTTACGAATAATTCCCAGGATAAATATAGAAAAAAAAGAGTTTGAACGATTGTGTACTTTTTTAGCAGGGATAAAAGCATGAGCTTTACATGTAAGAGAATTTTAGTGCGAAGTCATGATACAAAACTTTTAGATATATCATTTAAGCTTCATAAATCTTATGCTCTCATAGGTCAAAGTGGGAGTGGTAAAAGCTTAACTTTAAAAGCACTTCTAGGTATGTTACCACAGGAGTTGGACAATACTTTGGAAATTGATGCTGATTATGAATTTAAAAGAGGAAAAACGATTTGTATAGTTCCTCAAAACCCTTTTACTGCTCTTTCTCCTCTTACAAAGATAAAAAAACAGTTTTTTATAGATGATGCTTCAATGAAAGAATATATATATTTGGTTGGATTAGATAAAGAGGTGATAGAGAGATTTCCTTCAGAGCTTAGTGGTGGACAACTTCAAAGGGTTATTATCGCTATGGCTCTTTCAATCAAACCAAAGCTTTTACTATTGGACGAGCCGACAACCGCACTAGACGGAAAGAGCAAAACTGCAATTCTTGATTTGATAAAAAAATTGCAGCAAAGGGATAATTTTGATATGCTATTTGTTACACATGATATTTCTTCGGTTGCAAACTTATGTGCTGAAATAGGCATTATAAAAAATGGAAAAATTTTAGAGGAGGGGAAAATGAATGAAGTACTAGAAAATCCAAAAGAAGCATATACAAAAGAGCTCATAAATTCTGGTTTTGAAAAAAGAGATTTTAGAATATGAAATATTTTTTTGCGATTATTTTTATCGGAATTATCTCAATTTTTATCGGACTTTTATATATGTATTCTACAGTTCGATTTGATGCCTATAAAATAATTGATTATAAACCAAGACTTACAACTCAAATATTTGATAGAAACGGGGAGTTAATAGCAAATATATTTGATAAGGAAAATAGAATATACGCAAAGTATGATGAAATCCCTCCACGGATGATTGAAGCACTTGTGGCGATCGAAGATACATCATTTTTTGAGCATGGCGGAGTCAATTTTGAGGCAATATTTAGAGCATTAATCAAAGATATAAAAGCTAGGAAATTTGTTGAGGGAGCTAGTACTTTAACGCAACAATTAATAAAAAATACAGTTCTTACAAGAAAGAAAACACTTAGACGAAAATTAAATGAAGCATTACTTGCTTATAAAATTGAAAGCAAGCTTACGAAAGAGCAGATACTTGAACGATACCTAAATCAAGTATATTTTGGACATGGTTATTATGGAGTAAAAACAGCAGCTTTGGGATATTTTAACAAAAATTTAGACGCACTCAGCCTAAAAGAGATAGCTATGCTAGTAGGACTTCCTAAAGCTCCAAGTTCTTATGATCCAACAAAGCATATGGATCTCTCATTGAGTCGTGCCAATAGAGTTCTAAATAGACTATATACGCTAGGCTGGATAAGTAAAAGTAAATACGAAGAGGCTTTAAGTGAGTATCCTGTGGTTTTTGATGAAACTCTAACAAAAAACAGAGCTCCTTATATAGTGGATGAGGTTATTAAAAGGGCAAATAAGGAATTCAGTGATTTAAAAACCGGTGGATATAAAATTTACCTTGGGATTGATTTGAAGTTGCAAAACTTGGCAAAAAAGTCTTTAATGGTTGGTTACAATGGAATACTCTCAAGAAACAAGGATGCAAATACATCAAATTTAAATGGAGCCATGGTTGTACTTGATAATAAAACCGGGGATGTGTTAGCGATGGTTGGTGGAGTTGATTATAAAAAAAGCCACTTTAACAGAGCTACTCAAAGCAGAAGGCAGCCAGGAAGTAGTTTTAAGCCATTTATTTATCTTCAAGCTCTAAATGTTGGCTACAATGGGCAAACAAAAATACCAGATATTTCTAGAGTTTTTGTTGATAAAAAAAATGATAAAGATTGGAAACCTAGAAATTATGAAAATAATTTTGAAGGATTAATAACATTAGAAAATGCTTTGGTTCATTCAAGAAACTTGGCGACGATAAATTTACTAAATGCGCTTGGTATGGACAATGTTTATAAAGCTCTCAGCAAAGAAGGATTTAGAAGATTACCTTATGATTTATCAATGGCGCTTGGAAGTTTTGGAATTTCACCTTATAATTTTGCCGGTTTTTATACAACTTTTTCAAATTATGGGATGAGAGTAAAACCAAGACTTATAACAAAAATTGTCAATAAATTTGGCGGAGTTCAAAATTTTGAGGTTAAAACAACAAAAATTACTTCTCCTTCACAAGCTTATTTGATTATAGATATTTTAAAACAAGTAGTTCAAAGAGGTACAGGAAGAAAAGCCAATGTAAAAGGTATTGAGGTTGCTGGTAAAACAGGAACTACAAATAACTATGTAGATGCTTGGTTTTGTGGTTTTACGCCTGATATTGAAGTTATCACTTGGTACGGTAATGACGATAATACGCCTATGAAAAGAGGAGAAACCGGTGGAAGAAGTGCTGGTCCATCATTTGCAAATTTTGTAAAAAATTATATAAAATTATATCCGCAAACAAAAAGAAAATTTTATATACCAGATGGTGTAAAATTTAAAAATTCTGGAAATAGGAAACTATATTTTACAAATATTTCACCATTGCCACAATCACAAAGTTCTCAGAATCAAAATTCTGGTGAGTTGATTTTTTAAGATGCTAGAAATAAGTACAGTCAATATAATTTTTATAGGAATATCCGTTTTTATAGTAGTCATATTGGCTTGGCTCGGAATTGTTATAGCACAAAAACAAAAAGATATAGATAATCTCTCGCTTTTAAAAGATAAAGCTCAAAACGAATCTGAAATGGCAAAAATTGCTATTGATACTTTAAAACAGGAAAAGAATGAACAACTCATAGAAAAAGCAATTTTACAAGCACAACTCAAAGCGGGGGAAGAGGGCAGCCGAAAATTAAAAGATGACTTTGATGAGCAAAGTAGAAGATTAGAGTTAAAGCTAAATCAAATTATGCAACAAACACTTGATTCTAAAATTAAAAAATTTGATGAAACATCACTAAAATCCATGGATGGAATTTTAAAACCATTTAAAGAAAATCTTGATGCATTTAAAAGAAAAGTTGAGGAATCTTCTGAAAATAGCACTAAAAAATTTGCAGAACTTTCAAAAGAGATAGAATTGGTCACAAAAGCCGGTTTGCATATCGGTAAAGAAGCTGAAAATCTCACAAAAGCATTAAAAGGTAAAAAGCAAACCCAAGGAAGCTGGGGAGAGATGATTTTGGAGAGTGTTTTGGAGTATTCCGGTTTACATAAGGGCACCCATTATGAAACTCAAGAAAGCTATAAAGACGAAGCTGGTAAAACAAAAAGACCAGATGTTGTCATAAAATTGCCACAAGACAGATCAATCATCATAGATTCAAAAGTCTCTTTAAATGATTATGAAAGATACATCAGCGCTGATAGTGATGAAGAACGAAACATTGCAGCCAAAGCCGTTTCATCTGCTTTTAAAAACCATATAGATACATTAAATTCTAAAGATTATGCTCACTATAAAATTGGAACACTACAATATGTATTTATGTTTGTTCCAATAGAAGGTGCTTTTGCCCTGGCTATTAGTGAAAATCCTGGTTTGTATGAGTATGCACTTAATAAACACATAGCAATTGTAAATCCTTCAACCCTAACAGTGTCTTTGCGAACAATATATCTTTATTGGCAGAGTGAACAATCAAGTTCAAATGCAATGCAAATGTTTAATGTAGCAGGAAAACTGTATGATAAAATGGTTCTTTTTTCAGACAATTTTAGCAAAATTGGAGATCAGCTTCAAACTGCAGCTAGTACCTATGAAAAAGCCAAAAATCAATTAGCTTATGGAAGTGGAAATCTTATGAAAAGAGTTGACGAGCTAAAAAACCTTGGTGCAAAAACAACTAAATCATTAAAGAACTCAAAATTAGATTATCATGATTTTGATGATGAAGAGATTGAGGTTAAATTTATCAGCGAAAAAGAGCCTGAAAAATTAATTGTTGAGAAATAAATTTTATTTCTCAACAGATTTAAAATTTACGCAGATACTTTACCTAGAGATTCTTTGCTTTTTATATAATCATCAATCTCTCTAGCAGCGCTCTTGCCTGCACCCATAGCTTCTATAACAGTTGCAGCTCCAGTAACAATATCACCACCTGCAAAAACACCTTCTCTTGTGGTTGCTGTTGTTTTTCCTTCTTCTATGATTATTGTGCCTTTTTTTGTGACATTCATTCCTTTTGTTGTAGCTGTAACTAAGTCGTTAGGTTTTGTTCCTATTGATATGATAACGGTATCAGTTTCTAAAACAAATTCTGAACCTGGTATCTCTTTTGGAGATCTTCTTCCGCTAGCATCCGGCTCTCCAAGTTCCATCTTGACGCATTTAAGTCCACAAACTCGACCATTTTCATCAGCTAGAACTTCTACAGGATTTGTGAGCAAAAGAAATCCCACACCTTCTTCTTTTGCATGTTCTGTTTCTTCAGCCCTTGCCGGGATATCTTCATAACTTCTTCGATAAACTATATTTGTTTCAACACCGAGCCTTTTTGCAACTCTTGCTGAGTCCATCGAAACATTACCAGCCCCAATAACAGTAACATTTTTCCCGATAGTAGTTGGAGTATGATAATCTTTTTTGTTTCCGCCCATCAGATTTACTCTTGTTAAAAATTCATTGGCGGAGAGCACGCCCATCGTATTTTCACCTTTTATGCCAAGAAAGTTTGGAAAACCAGCGCCACTTCCAACAAATACAGCTTCATAACCTTCGTCAAATAATTCATCTATTGTTAAAGTTTTACCAATGACAACATTTGTATGAAATTTAACACCAAGTTTTTTAATTCTGTCTATTTCTGCATTTACTATTTCTTTTGGTAATCTAAAAGCTGGAATTCCATAGGCTAAAACACCCCCTAGTTTATGAAGAGATTCGAAAACATCTACTTCATAACCAAATTGTGCTAACTCTGCAGAAGCTGCAAGACCAGAAGGACCACTACCAACGATTGCTACTTTTTTGCCATTTTTTTTTGGCATCACAGTTTCCATATTTTGCAAAGACCAATCACCTACAAAACGCTCTAGAAGACCAATAGCAAGAGGTTCACCTTTTTTACCTACAACACAAACTCCCTCACATTGTTTTTCTTGAGGGCAAACTCGTCCACAAATAGAAGCCAATTTTGTATGAGCTAACAATATGCTTGCCGCTCCTGGGATATCTGATTGTTTTAATTTTTGTATGAAAGCTGGTATATCTATACCAACAGGACAGGAGCCTACGCACTTTGGTTTTTTGCATTCCATACAGCGATTTGCCTCTGCTACAACTTCATCAATTGTGTATCCCATATTTACTTCATCAAAACTCATAACTCTCTGCAAGGCATCCCTAGTATAAGGATGTGCTCGTTTTTTTGGATCATGGTTTTCTTCGTGACCGATTGGACATGCTTCATTTTCTTCATGCTCAACGAGCAAATTTTCATCTCTCATTCTTAGTCTGTTTTGAGCTTCATCATAATTAACTTTAAAACCATCAAATTCAGGACCATCTACACAAGCAAATTTTACCTTACCATCTATTTCGACTCGACAAGCTCCACACATTCCTGTACCATCTACCATTAGAGGATTGAGGCTTACAGTTGTTGGAATATTTAATTTTTTTGTCATTATAGAAGCAAATTTCATCATAATCATAGGTCCAATAGCTACTGCATGTGTAAATTTTTTGCCATTTTCTACTACTAGTTTTTCAAGTACATTTGTGACATTTCCGTGCATTCCATATGAGCCATCATCTGTGCATACATGTACATTTGGAGTAAGTTTTTTAAACTCTTCTTCAAGTATAAGCAGGTCTTTTGAGCGAGACCCCAAAATAACATCCATATTTAGACCATGCTCTGAAAACCATTTGATTTGAGGATGAATCGGCGCTGCTCCCACGCCTCCTGCGATAAAAACAAAATGTTGTTTTTTAAGATCTTCTATGTCTTCATGCAAAAATTCACTCATTTGACCAAGAGGACCTACAACATCTGAAAAACTTTCACCAATTTCCAATTTTTCCATGTCTCTTGTGCTCTCACCAACAATTTGAAAGATAATATTTACGCTACCCGCTTTTTTATCGTAATCACAAATCGTCAATGGAATTCGCTCTGCAAATTCATCCAATTTTACAATAAGAAATTGTCCAGGCATTGCTTTTGTAGCAACTCTAGGTGCATCAATATCCATAGATAAGATATTTGATGATAAATATTTTTTGCTTAATACTTTATACATGACTAGTTTCCTTCTTTTTATTGGATTCTAAACCAAAAGTGAATCCAAGTTTTACTTTTTCAATTAGCTCTGGCACAATATCTTCGTAATCCCCCACAATTCCAAAATCTGAGTGAGAAAATATGCTCTCTTTCGCATGCCTATTGACCGCGATTATTGTCTCAGATTCTTTCATTCCAGCTATATGCTGAATTGCTCCAGAAATGCCGATAGCTACATATACTTTTGGTCTAACTGTTTTTCCAGTTTGTCCAACTTGTCTCGCGTATTCACAAATTCCCTCATCTACCATGGGTCTGCTAGATCCATATTCTGCATTTATCCCTTGTTGTTTTAGTGCCTCAGCCAAATCTTTGACTAATTTCATATCATCACCTGCTGTGCCTCTACCTCCAGAAACAATTATGTCTGCTTCAAAAAGATTTGCTAGGCCACCATCTCCTCTTACTGTTTCAATTATTTCAGTAATAAAATCTTCTTCTGCGAGAGTTGGTTTAAACGAAACAATTTCTCCCTTAAGTTTGTCATCTCTTTTTGGAACTTCAAAAGTTCCAGCCCTTGCAGTTGAAATTTGAGGACAGCTAAAGCCTAAGATAGTTGCTAATTTTGATTCGCCATAAGTTGGTCTTCTAGATTCTAAAATAGGAGAAAAAATTCGTTTATTTTTTCTATCCAAGTGCTCACCAATTTCCAAAGAAGTACAATCAGCAGTTACCCCGCTTTGTGTTTTTACAGCAGTTCTAGGTGCCAATTCTCTTCCAGCGGTAGTAGCTGAAAACAGAGCAATTTCAGGATTATATTTTTTGATAACTTGTGCAAAAATTGATGAAAATGGAAGTATTCTATATTCTTCAAGTCTCTCATCATCTACAATTATAACTTCATCACTTCCGTGATATATCAATTCTTTTGCCAAGTCTTCTATATTATGCCCAATCAAAAGAGTTCGCACTTTTGTGCCTGCTCTTAAAGAGTTTGCTAAGTCGCGAGCTGGAGTTAAAAGCTCTAATGATGGTCTAGTTATCTTACCGTTAGCGAGTTCTGCCCAAGTGAGTATGCCTGTAGCACCATTTCTAAAATCAACTCTCTCATAATCCTCGGGTAAATCTTTTTTCTTTACCTCTTTTTTTGCTACTACTTCTAAGTTGTTTTTACCAGATTTTATATTTTTTATTAAGCTTTGCACTAAAGTGCTTGTGTTGTCTCCCTCGCTCAAAATTACAGGAGCTCTTTCGCTTTTTATATTTACAACTTTAGCAACAATCGTCGGAGAACCAGAGAGTCCAATCTTTTCATCACTTAAATTTATATCGTCTATATTTAATACATTTATTTTTGCTTCTCTAGCCCTTACTGCTCCTGCTAAATTAGGTCTTCTTGGTGGAATGCCAGTAGGTGTCAATGAAAGAGTACATGGTTTTGGCAATTTTAATATTTGATAACCACCTTCTATGATTCTTCTGGCTATTATGTGTTCATCTATATATTCAACATTTTCTATAAATGTAGCTTGAGGAATACCCATATTTTCTGCTACTTGTGATGGAATATGAGCTGTATCTCCATCTGAAGTTTGACGACCAGCTACTATGATAAAATCTTCATTCGCCCCTTTTCCAAATCCTAAATGTTTCAGCATAGTGGAGATTGCAAGTCCTGTTGCAAAAGTATCTGAGCCACCAAGTCTCCTATCTGAGAGCAAGTATGCCTCATCATAACCCATAGAGATGGCTTTCTTTAGAGATTGATCAAACGATGGCGGTCCCATAGAACAAACTATCAATTTCGCTCCATCAATCATGGATTTTAATTGCAATCCTGCTTCAAGAGCAAAAGAGCAGTCAATATTTATTATTGATTTTGCTTTTGTTCTGTCCATCAGTCCATCGTCTCCCATTCTCATTTGTGATGGAAGTGGAACTTGTTTCATTAAGCTTATTATCGTTGTTGCCATACTAACTCCCCAAAGTTTTTATTTTATTTTTACATATTTTGATATTGTGGACCGTCTCCGCCATAAGGTGTGTTCCAAGTTATCGCATCATTTGGTGTTTTGATATCACAAGTTTTGCAGTGAACACAATTTTCAGCATGTATCTTTAGACTATGATTATTAGCTTTATCTATATGTTCTTCATAAACAGCAGCTGGACAAAAGTATTGACAAGGCATTCCGTATTCACTAATATTTAATTTAGAAAATTCATCCATATTCTTTACATGTAGATGAACCATTTGTTCTTCATCGTGAGCTGTACCAGAGTAAAAAACACTAGTATCTTTATCAAAGGTTAAAATTTTGTCAAAGTTTAACTTATCTGCAAATCTTTCTTTGAAAGTTTTACCTTTATATTCTTTTATTTTTTCTGTAGTTTTGCTATCTTTTTCTAATTTTGGAGTTAGAGGACTATATCCATTTGTTATGAGCCCAATTCCAAATTTGTAACCACCGTAAAATAAGCCTTGACTCATCACTGCCCTAAAATTTCTAACAGGATACAATTCTTTTTTTATTCTACTGTTTTCAATTAACTTTTCGTATTTTGATAATGTAGCTTTGCTAAAATCATCTTTTATAAGAGCAATATATGCAGTCTCAGCCGCACACATGCCTGATGTTACAGCTAAGTGAACACCTTTGAGTGCCGGCATTGCAACAAATCCTGCGCTATCTCCTACGATAAGCAGATTATCGACATATAATTTAGATATGCTATTCCATCCACCCTCAGGTATAGTTTTTGCTCCATATTCTATGATGCTTCCACCTTCTAATATCTTTTTTATAAAAGGATGCTGTTTCCATACTTGCATAAGTGCATTTATATCTAGTGTTGGGTCTTTATAATCAAGTCCTACTGCAAAGCCTAGTGCAACTCTGTTACCTTTAAGCCCATACAAGAAACCTCCTCCAAACTCTTCCTTTGTGTTTAGGGGATAACCAAATGTATGATATGTTTCGCCCACTTTTATGCTGCCTTCTTTTACGCTCCACAACTCTTTGATGCCAAGAGAATATGATTGAGGGTTTGATTTGGCTCTTAGATTAAATTTATCTTTTACTTTTTTTGCTAAACTTCCTCTAGTGCCTTCAGCTAAGATTATAAGTTTCGCTTGTACCTCAGTTCCTTCTTGAAAATTTTTCTCTTTATTTCCCTCTTTATCAACACCTGTATCTATACATTTTATTCCAACAATATTTCCATCTTCATAAATGAAATTACTCACGGCAAATCCAGGGTAAACTTCCACTCCTTTGTCATTTGCTAGTTTTGCCAGGTATCTACATACTTGAGATAAAGAGATTATTTTATGACCAATGTTGTTCATATATGGTGGATTAAAAGGTAGAGCATACGAACTATTGGGAGAAAATTTGATTGTTTTATCACTTATCACTTCACCTTCAATTGGTAAATTTTCAAATTCTTCTTCGCTTAATAGCTCTTTAAAGGCCTCTTCTTTTATGAGAGCGCCTGAGAGTATATGTGCTCCAATTTCAATACCTTTATCTATAACCATGATGCGCTTTTTTTCGCCACCGCTATTTAATTTATTCGCAAGGTGCAAAGCAGAACTTAAACCAGAAGGACCAGCCCCAACTATTAAAACATCAGCAAAAAGTCTATTTTCACATTGCATATCATCTCCAGATTTAGAGCACCTCTAATAACCCAAGACACTCATAATATCTCTAGCTTTGTTAAAGCCCGGGCAATCGTTTGCAGAACTAACTAGTTAATTCAAAAACGATAACGAAGTATAAGACAAAGCTAGAGATATTATGAGTAATTAGGGTTATTTGAGGTGCCCTTTATTAACTTCAGATGAATACTATCAAAAATATTACATAAACGCGCATAAAAAGGTAAAATATTTTTTATTTTATTTAAAGATGTTTCATTTTGTAACGGTATATTTTTTATATAAATAATATATAAAAAATATCATTTAATTCTATTATTTTATATGCGCTAACTGTTGATTTAAGTGCCAAAATCTAGGTTTTTATCGTCAATATAGTCTTAAAATTTATTATATACAATATTTATAAAAATATTAGTTTTTCTGTATAGTTTTTAATTTTTATAAAAGTTTTTAAAAATTAGTTATTAACATGTGTTTAAGACAGAGTGTTAAAAATGTCTCATGAGCGTCCCTATATTTTTATTTGCAGTAAAGTTGATTTTAATAATAGAGGGAAAAATCCCTCTATTATTATTGATTAGCAAGAATAAGTTGATTTAAATTCGAATGCTGTTGGTCTACATTCATCAGGATGAACTTGAGATACAAAATTATAATGTTGATAAGTATCTATAAATTCTGGAGTCATTATAGGTAATAAGTATTCATTATCTGCAATTAAAGACTCTAGTGCTCCTCTTAAAGTATGTGGCATTTGGTTTATGCCTTTTGCTCTAATTTCTCCCAATGTTAATTCAAATAAATCTTCATCCATAGGACCAACTGGTTCAGTTTTTTTGTTAATACCGTCAATTCCTGCCAAAAGCAAAGCAGCAAAAGCAAGATATGGACAAGCTGTTGAATCCGGAAATCTCATCTCGGCACGAACTGTTTTCTCGCTGGCACCATAAGGGATACGACAAGAAGCACTACGATTTTGAGAAGAGTAAGTGAGGATTGAAGGAGCTTCAAATCCTGGTATCAATCTTTTATATGAGTTGGTCGATGGGTTTGTAAATGCGGCAACACTTCTGGCATGATTTAGAACCCCACCTATATAGTGTCTTGCCATATCGCTTAGATTTGCATATTCACCTTTTTTGTAAAATAAATTTTTACCATCTTTCCAAATTGACTGGTGGACATGCATACCATTTCCATTGTCACCGTGGAGTGGTTTTGGCATAAAAGTAGCAGTCTTGCCATTTAAATGAGCCACCATTTTTACTACATATTTATAAATTTGTACATTATCGGCAGCTTCTACAAGTGTTCCGAACTTAACGCCGATTTCACCTTGACCTTGAGCAACTTCGTGGTGAACAACAAAAGTTTCAAGTCCAACCTGATTCATTACTTGAACCATTTCTGCTCTTAAATCTACCATAGAATCAGTCGGTTGACACGGAAAATATCCGCCTTTTGTTCCTGGTCTGTGACCTGAGTTAAAACCATCTTTGTATGATTTTTTATAACTCCAGTCCCCTTCTTCAGATTCAATTTTATAATAAGAACAGTTCATATCATCTCTAATTCTTATATCATCAAATACAAAAAATTCATTTTCAGGTCCAAAATAAGCAACATCACCTAACCCGGTTTCGCTTAAATGTTCTAATGCTTTTTTTGCGATACTTCTTGGGCATTTTTCGTATAATTGACCTTTGTAGATATCAAAAACATCACAAAACACGATGATAGTCGGATCTGCTGTAAAAGGATCCAGAAATGAAGATTCAGCTTCAGGCATAAGAAGCATATCTGATTTGTTGATTGGCTGCCATGCAACAATAGACGAGCCATCAAAAGGTATACCATTTTTAAATGAATCTGCATCAATAGCTGACATTGTATATGATAAATGCTGCCATGTGCCGTTCATATCTGTAAAACGAAAATCTACAAATTCTACTTCATTTTCTTCACAGTAAGAAAAAAACTCTTCTATATTATTAACAAACTTTCCCATAAGAACTCCTCGTTCAAAATTAATTTTTAAAATTATATCAAAAATCTTTAAAAATATTTGTATGAATGATGATTAAAAATTAACCATTATCCTCTCCCGATCTTTAAAAATTGCACATTTTTTATACCCAAATTTTTTAGCCAACTCTAACATCTCATCTTTTTTATAGTTTATATCCTCAACTTTATGTGCATCTGAACTAAATGTTATAGGCACATCAAATTCAACTAAAAGCTCCATTATATCAGCACTCGGATAGATTTCATTTATCGGTTTTCGAAGACCTGCGCTATTTAATTCTACTACCATATTTGATTTTTTTATCTCTTTAATTGCATTTTTAGCTATTAATTTTATATCTTTTTTTGGCAAAAATTTAAATACCTTAATAAGATCAATATGCCCAACAATATCAAAAAGATTTCGTTTTGCCATGTTTTCTATTGCTTCAAAATACTCTTCCCAAATTTTATCTATATCTTTATTTTCATATTCACCTATAAACTCTGGATTGTCAAATCCCCATTTATTTAAAAAATGAACAGATCCTATAAGATAATCAACCTTTGCACTAGTTACGCGCTCATCTATAAGCCCTTTTAAAAAGTCAACTTCATATCCCAAAAGTATTTTAATATCTTTTTCATATTTTTTCTTTACTCGTAGAATATCTTTTTCATAATTTTTCATATCACTAAGATTCATGCGATATTTTTCATCAAATTTCATAGGCGCATGATCAGAAAAACCAAAAATATCTATCTTTTTCTCTATTGCTGTTTGCACAAAGTCGTCAATGCTTCCAGTGGCATGATTGCACAAAGTTGTGTGATTATGTAAATCTACGATCATATTTTTTCCTTTTAATTAGAATTATATGAAAAATTATATATAATAAAGCATAAAGTGAAAATATGCTCACAAACTTAAAAATAATGTAGGAGAACCTTATGACACAAGAAGAACTTGATGCATTGATGGCTGGAGATATTGATGACCTGGATGTTGGCGATGAAGAAGTTTCGATCGAAGAAGACAAGGAAATAGGAAAAGTTATAAAAGATGAAATAGAAGAAAATGATAATGTAGAAACACGGGAAAAAGAGATGAGTGAATATAGGGCTGACCCAAATATGGCTTGGCCACCACCGCCACCAACTGAAGATCACAAGATGGTTTCTCAGCTGGATGATGTCACAAAAGACTCTGAAGTAAAAGCTACCCAAATATTCGATAAACTTGATGCAGTCAATAATATCTTGATGGATACTGAATCTGAAGCATCTGAAATTTTATCTAAAATAGATGCAAATATCTTACTATTTGAGACTTTAATAGATAAGTTTCCAAATATTGATCAATTTAAAAGTGCTTTGATAGATAATATAGAAGCAAAAGAAAAGATTGAATCTCTAGTTGGAAATACTCAAATGGCAGAAGATGAAGTGATGATGGCTATGGATATAATGCAATACCAAGATATCCATAGACAAAAGATTGAACGAGTTATAAATGTGATGAGAGCACTTTCAAAATATATTAGTTTGTTATTTGAAGGTTCAATTGATGATAAAAATAGAGTGGGCTCAGCTGTTCATATCACAGGAGATGAAGATACAGAAGATCTTGTGACCAGTGAAGATATAGAGGCTATCATAGAGAATCTTGGAAAGAAAAAATAAGTGGGTAGAGTGGAATTATTATCCCCTGCTGGAAACTTTGAAAAATTAAAAATAGCTCTGGCTTATGGTGCAGATGCTGTTTATGCCGGGGTCAGTCATTTTTCGCTACGCTTAAGGTCTGGAAAAGAATTTACTTATGAGAGTTTTGAAGAAGCTATAAAATATACGCATTCCAAGGAAAAAAAAATATATGTTACGATAAATGGTTTCCCTTTTAACGCTCAAATAGAACTTTTAAAAAAACATATAGCAAAAGTAGCTTTGATGGAGCCTGACGCTTTTATAGTAGCAGCTCCCGGAGTGATAAAATTAGTAAAAGAAATAGCGCCTAATATCCCGATTCATCTTTCTACTCAGGCAAATGTGCTTAGTTATCTTGATGCTGAGGTTTTTTGGGATTTAGGTGTTAAGAGAATAATTGCAGCAAGAGAAGTCAGTCTTAAAGATTTGCAAAAGATAAAAGAGTATTTACCAAATCTAGAATTAGAAGTTTTTGTTCATGGCTCCATGTGTTTTGCATATAGTGGCAGATGTCTGATAAGTTCACTTCAAAGCGGAAGAGTTTCAAATCGTGGAAGTTGTGCAAATGATTGTAGATTTCCATACACTATGTACGCACACAATGAAGAAAGCGGAACACTTTTTAAGATTGAAGAGAGCGAAGAAGGCACTCATATCATGAATGCTAAAGATTTGAACTTGAGTGCACATGTGGATAAAATATTGGATTCTGGTGTTATTGATTCACTCAAAATTGAGGGAAGAACAAAAAGTGTATATTATGTGGGATTAACTACAAAAACTTACAGAACTGCGATAGATGATTATTATGCAGGAAAATTTGATGCACAAAAATATGAAAATGAGTTAAATACTACTAAAAATCGTGGTTTTAATGATGGTTATCTGGTTAAGAGACCATTTGAAAAAAATGATACTCAAGAGCTTGAACACTCTATAAGCGAGGGCTCACACCAAGTTTTTGCTATGGTTTGTGATGATGAGAAAAGTTGTTTAGCAAAAGATAAATTGGAACCTAATGTCGAATACGAACTGGTTTTGCCAAATTCAAATGTACAAGAGATAGAAAATGAATTTGGAAAAGTTTATAAAAAAGAGGATGATTGGTTTATTGTTTTTCATAAATTGCAAAGTAAAAATGGAAAACTATATGAGGCAATTCATAGTGGAAACACAACTCCGATAAAGCTTCCTCAAAATTTGCCGGCATTTACATTTATTAGAAGGAAAACAAAATGAAATTACAGAAACAAGGACTTCGTGCAATAGGGCGAGGAATTTTTACTGGGCAAAGCTTAGTAAAAAGGGGACATTAATATGAAATTTGTATCTATTATAATAGGCAGTAAGAGTGATTTCCCAGTGATGGAAGAATGTAGTAAGATTTTAGAAAAATTTGGAGTTATGTTTGAAATTATAGTTTCATCAGCACATAGAAGTCCGCAAAGAACTCATGATTATGTGAAAAAAGCTGAGATAAAAGGAGCCCAAGTTTTTATAGCAGCCGCTGGGATGGCAGCTCATTTAGCTGGAGTTGTTGCATCACTCACAACAAAACCGGTGATAGGT
>CAZYTB010000013.1:0-30319 GCA_964650375.1 uncultured Campylobacterales bacterium
TCTACCTTTTTAAATCCAACCAGTTTATAATATTTTATGGATAAATCAACTTTTGAGCAAAGTGCTATTTTTTTGTCAGTAAATTTAGGAGGTATAAATTATGATATCAACTTCTACAAAACTTTCAATAAAAATGTACTTACATACTTTGTAAATGCCCCTCTTCTTAGTGATACACAAAACCTTTATGGCGACACTGAAGCCTATGCAAACAATGATATTCGTTTTGGTTTATTTTCTATAGCAATTGTAAAATTGGCTACTATTTTAAATGTTGATGTGCTGCATTTAAATGATTGGCATACTGCATTAGCAGCGTTTTGGATCAGACAGGAAAATCCTAAAATAAAAACTATTTTTACTATTCACAACCTTGCTTATCAAGGAGTTTTTAGTGAAGATTCCCTGCAAAGACTCGGCATCGATAAAAAATATTTCACGATGGATAGTTTAGAGTTTTATGGAAGATGTAATTTTATGAAAGCTGGAATAAAATACAGTGATAAAATAGCAACAGTCAGCCCAAATTACGCAAAAGAGATATTAACTCCTGCTTTTGGATGCGGACTTGATGGCTTTTTAATACATCATAAAGAAAAATTAAGTGGCATATTAAATGGTATAGACACAAAAGTTTTCAATGCAAAAATAGATAGTTCTCTTTTTAGAAATTTCGATGTGAATTCCCTTGAATTAAAATTTGAAAATAAAAAGGCACTTCTTAAAAAAACAAAATTAAAAAATGCTAAATTACCTCTTTTTGTGATGATAAGCAGATTAGCAGAGCAAAAAGGCTTTGATATTCTTATAGACTCACTTGAGCTATTACTAAAACAAGAGCTAAATCTTTTACTTTCAGTAGATGGCGGGAGTCCTTTCAAAAAAACACTAATGAATGCTTCGAAATTACACAATAATTTTGAGATTTTTTTTGGATATAACGAAGAATTATCTCACCAAATCTATGCTAGTGCAGACTTTTTATTGATGCCTTCATTGTTTGAACCTTGTGGGCTTAACCAAATGATATCCTTTAGGTATGGTACGATTCCTATCGTTCATGATACTGGCGGTTTACACGATAGTGTTTTTGAAAAAACTAAAAAATGTGGTCTTGGTATCAGTTTTTCAAAACCAACAAAAAGAGCATTTTTTCAAGCTGTGATTAGGGCACTAAAACTATATAAAAAGCGAAAACAAATGATAGACATGCAAAAGTTCAATATGGGATGCGACTTCTCTTTTGAGAAAAGTGCTTTAAAATATATAAATTTATATAACGAGATACTTTTATGAATTTAATAATTGATGCAGGAGGCACAAATCTTCGTGCTCAAATACATTCAAATGGCTTAAAAGTAAAATCATTTCGAGCTAAGAGTAAAGATTTTGGGCTTGCTTACTGGATAGAAAATATACTTAAAGACAATCCAAAAATATCAACCATAGGTATAGCTTACGCTGGACCTATAAATAATGGTTGTATTATTGAGGGACCAAATATAAAAGTTGATGTTTATAACATAAGAGAATATTTTAAATCTAAATACAATTTGCCTCTTTTTATAGAAAATGATCTAACTTGTGCGGCTCTTGCAGAAGCGCAAGAATACAAAAGTAAAAATTTATGCGCTTTATATGTTGGTACTGGTTTAGGGTTGGGTGTCATCGAAAGTGGAAGAATTGTTAGAGGAAGTGAAAATATTGCTGCGGAAATTGGTCATGTTCCATTTAGAAATGCACCTTTTAAATGTGGCTGTGGCCGCCAAAATTGTATGGAACTTTTTGTCTCAGGTTCAGGTGTAAAAAAATGGATAAAATACTTAAATATCACAAGTGACGGCACATTGGATTCATTAAAAAATGAAAAAAATCCGCAAGCAAGAGAAGTTTTAAATAATTTTGAAGAAGCATTGCTTTACGCAGCAGGAACTACAATCACTCTTTTTAATCCTGAGATTTTAGTGCTTGGAGGAGGCATAATAGATGCAAATCATTATTTGAGCGAATTAGTCAAATCAAATATTAGTTTGTACGCTCTTAAAGGATCTCTTAAAAATATTAAAATCATTCAAAGCAATTTGAGTGATGCACCACTTCTTGGTGCGCTTCTACTAAAGGATTTACATGTATAAAGAAAAACTAAATATATTATTTGTAGCAGCAGAAGTTGCGCCATTTGCAAAAACCGGTGGTTTAGCAGATGTTGCAGGTGCGCTGCCAAAAGCAATTCGAAAACTTGGGCACAATATAATAGTAGTGATGCCAAGATACTACAAAATAGATAAAAGCAAATTGACTCCACTACCAGGAGCTCTTGGTGTTCCCATGGGACCTATGGGTGAACTTTGGGCAGAAGTGTTTACTAGCACTCTACCGCAAAGTGATGTGCCGATTTATTTTATTGATTATGAAGAATTCTTTGGTCGAAGCGGATTATATGATGAAGATGCAGAGGCATATAATGACAATGATAATCGTTTTATTTTTCTCTCAAAAGCTGCTTTACAATTAAGCAAAAAACTCGATTTTCATCCTGATATTATTCATGCAAATGACTGGCATAGTGCAACACTTCCAATTTTGAGCAAAACTCGCTTTATTCATGATTTTGGAAATGCAGCGTCAGTTCTTACAATACATAATCTACAACATCAAGGTGATTTCTATAAAGGAGTGCTAGATGTGATGGAAGTTGGCTGGGAACATTTTAATCCGATGGAATTTGAAAGTTATGATGCTGTAAATTCTCTAAAAGGCGGAATTGCTCTTGCTGACGCTGTTACAACAGTTTCGCAAAAATATGCAGATGAGATACAAACCAGTGAATTTGGATTTGGTCTTAATGAGCATATTAGCGCTCATAAAGATAAATTATTTGGAATATTAAATGGGGTTGACTATGATGAGTGGAATCCTTCAATTGACACAAAAATTGCCAAAACTTTTGATGTTGATGATATGGAAGGAAAACTAGTTTGTAAAAGAGATATACAAAAACATTTTAATCTAAAAATTGATGATAATATACCACTGATTGGTTTTGTTGGAAGGTTTGTTGAGCAAAAAGGTCTTGGGCTCATAGCGGAGATTATCAAAGGATTGATGGAGCTGGACCTCCAAATTGTGATGCTTGGAACTGGTGAAAAGTGGGCTGAGTATTATTTTGGTGAAGTGGCATCTACGCATAAAGACAAATTTGGCTTACATGTAGGATATAGCGACGAACTTGCACATAAAATAGAAGCTGGAAGCGACTTGTTTTTGATGCCTTCTTTGTTTGAGCCTTGTGGACTCAATCAAATATATTCTCTTCGTTATGGAACACTTCCAATTGTGAGAGCAACTGGTGGATTAGATGATACTATCGTAAATTTTGAAGAATCAAATGAGCAAAGCAACGGTTTTAAATTTTATGAGTCAAGTGCTGGAGCTCTTTACAATACCATAAAATGGGCGATTGATGTTTATAAAAATGATAAAAATAATTTTTTAAAAATGCAAAAAAGAGCCATGAATATGCGTTTTGATTGGGAAAAAGCAGCTAAGGCTTATGAGAGTGTTTATCGATATGCAATTGCACAACACAATAAATCGGAGCAAAAATGAAAAATAATATATATTATGATGTCAGCCTGTTTAGTGAATTAGATATTTATCTTTTTAAAGAAGGGAGTCATTCACAACTTTATAAACATCTAGGCTCGCATTTGATGCAAAGAGAAAGAGAAAATGGAACTTACTTTGCAGTTTGGGCACCAAATGCAAAAGGAGTTTGTGTTAGAGGAGATTTTAACAACTACGATATAGGCTCGCATAAATTACAATTAAGAGGTGATAACTCAGGCATCTGGGAAGGCTTTATAAGCGGAGTGAGCGAGGGAAATAGCTATAAATATCATATTAGTACAGATACTGAAAACGCCAATGCAGACAAAGCTGATCCTTATGCTTTTTATGCAGAGGTTGCTCCAAATTCTGCTTCTAAAGTTTGTAATATTGAAGGTTTTCAATGGGATGATAAAGAGTGGATGAATTCACGCTTCCAAAAAAACTCATACAAAGCTGCTATATCTGTTTACGAAGTACACCTTGGCTCTTGGAGAAGGAAAGTCGAAGAAGGTAATAGGTTTTTAAATTATAAAGAATCAGCAATAGAATTAGCAACATACTTAAAAGAGATGAATTTTACACATGTAGAATTAATGCCTATTACAGAATTCCCATTTGAGGGTTCTTGGGGATACCAAACTAATGGTTATTTTGCACCAACATCAAGATATGGAACACCACAGGATTTTATGGAATTTGTCGAAATTATGCATAAAAATGATATAGGTGTCATATTAGATTGGGTACCATCTCATTTTGTGACTGATGGACATGGATTGATGAATTTTGATGGAACTTGTTTATATGAGCATAAGGATCCTAGAAAGGGATATCATCCTGAATGGGGCAGTGCTATATTTAATTATGATAGAAATGAAGTAAGAGAATTTTTAATAAGCTCTGCTATGTTTTGGCTAGAAATGTACCATATAGATGGAATCAGAGTTGATGCGGTGGCTTCCATGTTGTATCTAAATTATGCTAGAAAAGATGGAGAATGGGTAGCAAATAAATTTGGTGGAAATGAAAATTTGGGTGCTGTAAAATTTTTAAAACAATTAAACACTACAGTTGGCGCATTTTATAGCGACGCCTTAATGTTTGCAGAAGAATCCACAAACTTTCCTATGGTTACAGGACTTGTTGATAAAGGAGGATTGGGATTTGATTATAAGTGGAATATGGGCTGGATGCATGATATTTTAAAATATATGAAAAATGACCCAATATATAGGCAATATCATCACAAAGATTTGACTTTTAGTTTTGTTTACATGTACAACGAAAACTATATACTACCCCTCAGTCACGATGAAGTGGTACATATGAAAGGCTCGTTAATAAATAAAATGCCTGGAGACAATAATCAAAAATTTGCAAATTTAAGAGCCATGTATTCTCTCATGTTTGCTCATCCTGGCAAAAAACTGCTCTTTATGGGATGTGAATTTGCACAATTTAACGAGTGGCATTATGAGCAAAGTTTAGATTGGCATCTGCTTAATTTTGATGAACATAAGGGCATAAGTAATATAATTAAAGAATTAAACAGACTTTACAAAAAAGAGCCGGCTCTTCACATGTATGATTGTGAAAAAGAGGGATTTGAGTGGATAGATGAAAATGATTATAGTGCAAATGTGATCTCTTATATAAGAAAATCAGATAAAAAAGAGGATAATATCATCATAGTTTGTAACTTTTCAGATAGAACTCATACTGATTATAGATTAGGCTTGGCTGAAGCTGGGACCTATAAAGAGATATTTAATTCGCAAGATGAAAAATTTGCAGGTTGGAATAGAGAAAAACAAAAAATCTTAAAAACCAATGAAGAATCATCCCAAGGGAGAGATTTTACACTAAGAGTAACATTAGCGCCCCTTAGTGTTGTATATTTAAAAAAAAATGAAGGAAAATAAGATGTTAAAGTTTGAGAGAAGCTTCACTTTTGAAAAAACGCAGGAAGCAAAGGATAAAATAAACAGTGCGTTTGATGCACTAAAAAAAGAGATGGATAGTGATGAAGTTGGATACTATAAGCTTCCTCTTAGTTCGCTAGAGATTATTAAAAAAGTTAAAAAGCTAGAATTAGTAGATTTTTCACAAGTCGTAATTATCGGCATAGGCGGATCAAGTCTTGGGATAAAAGCAGTTGATCAAATTTTAAGATATTATACCAAGGATGCAAAAGAGATACTTTATCTTGAAAATTCTGATCCAGTCAGCATAAGTTTAACTTTAAAGAAAATCAAAAGAGATGAAGCTTTATTTTTTGTTATATCAAAATCTGGCTCTACTATAGAGACAACATCCATATTTAAAACTGTTTTAGAAGAATTTGCACTTGATCTTTTCAGCCCTGATACAAAGCGAATATTTGCTATCACTGATGAGCACTCATCGCTTTCAAATTTTGCAAAAAACCATAATATTGTAGAATTTAATATTCCTACTAATGTAGGAGGACGATTTTCAGTTCTAAGTGCAGTAGGTATAGTTCCATTGATGATAGCTGGATTTGACATGTCTTTAGTTTTAAAAGGAGCAGGTGATTTTGTAAAAAGTTTCTTCGATGGAGATGAGACACATCTTTTAGAAAAAGCCTATTATTTGAGAGAAAAATCTCATAAATCCCCTATCAATGTTCTTTTTTCTTATGCTGATAGATTGGAAAATTTTACAAAATGGTATGTCCAGCTTTGGGCTGAGTCACTCGGTAAAATAAACAAAGGTGGAAAACATGTGGGACATACCCCTGTTGGTTTAATCGGATCTGTTGATCAGCACTCATTTTTACAGCTAATCATAGAAGGAACAAGGGACAAAACTGTAACATTTATTAAAGTCAAAGATTTTGAAAATGACCTAAGCATTCCGGATATCACACTTTATGGTATAGAAAAAACAGATTTTATAAATACTCAAAAATTCAATACCCTCATAAATGAGCAATGCGATGCTACGATGCAAAGTTTAATCAATACTAAAATCAGTACAGATATAATAACACTTGATATTGTAAGTCCACAAAATATTGGAGCACTGATCATGTACTATGAATTGCTCACATCAGCCCTGGGATTTATGACAAATATCAACACTTATAACCAGCCTGGAGTTGAGCTTAGCAAACAAATCTTATACAAAAATTTACAAAATAAATAAGGATAAAAATGAATCTTTTCTCATATGATATAAATAAAAACTACAGTAAATCAATAGCATATTTTTCGATGGAATTTGCGATAGACCAGGCACTTAAAATCTACTCTGGCGGGCTTGGCTTTTTAGCAGGCTCTCACTTAAGAAGTGCTTTTGATTTAAAACAAAACCTTGTAGGGATTGGTCTTCTTTGGAGTTTTGGTTATTATGATCAAGCTAGAAATGAAGATGGAACTATGCGTCCACACTATACACGAAAATATTTTCACTTTCTGGAAGAGTTTGATGTTAAAGTAAAAGTGAAAATTCATGGTGAAGATGTTGTTATAAAAGCTTTTCTTGTAAAATCTGAAATATTTGGCACTGCCCCTTTAATTTTGCTCTCAACTGACACTGATGAAAATGACTATCTATCAAGAACAATCACCCATAAACTATATGGCGGCAATGAGAGAACAAGAGTTGCACAAGAAATAGTATTAGGGATTGGCGGAGTCAAGGTACTTGAAGCCATAAATCAGAAAATTGATATATACCATATGAATGAGGGTCACGCACTTCCACTTGTGTATGAATTATATGATCAAATTAAAGACATGGATAAAGTGAGAGAACGAGTGGTTTTTACCACTCACACACCAGAGGCAGCTGGAAATGAAGAGTATAATATTGATTTTCTACATGAGATGGGATTTTTTAATGCACTCGACTCTGAGACTATAGAAAAGATTACTGGCTACAAAAGTGGTGAAACCTTCGGCTTAACAGTTGGAGCTCTTCGCAGTGCAAAAATAGCAAATGCCGTATCTAAAATCCATGGTAAAGTTGCTAACGAAATGTGGTCTGGTGTAAAAAATAGATGCCAAATAATTTCTATAACTAATGCTCAAAATAAAAAATACTGGGTCGATAAAACTCTTGTAAAAAACTTAGATGAACACGAAGATTATGCATTGTCTGCTAGAAAAAAACACCTTAAAAAAATGCTTTTTGATACTGTTGCAGACCAAACTGGAAAAAAGTTTAATCCAGACATTCTAACAATAGTTTGGGCAAGACGCTTTGCTGAATATAAACGACCTGATCTTTTAAAATACGATTTAGAACGATTTGAAAAACTGATGAAAAGAGTTAATATGCCAGTACAAATCATCTGGGCTGGAAAACCTTACCCGACTGACCAAGGCGCGATAGACACATTTAATGAATTAATAAGAATTAGCCACCATTATAACAATATGGCCGTTTTAATCGGATACGAATTAAACCTTTCTAAAACATTAAAACGAGGAAGTGATATTTGGCTAAATACTCCTAGAATTACTAGAGAAGCAAGTGGAACAAGTGGAATGGCTGCTAGCATGAATGGCTCAATTCATTTCTCAATTGATGATGGTTGGCACCCTGAATTTGCAAGAGATGGCAGAAATGCATTTACTATCCCGGCACTTGACCACAATTTACCCATAGCAGAACAAGACAGATTGGATAATAAAAACATGATGGATATCTTAGAAAATATTATTATACCAACCTATTATAAAAAATATAAACAATGGATGGAAATCATGAAAAATGCAATGAATGAGATAGAGATAGAGTTCGATTCAAGTCGAATGGTTGTCGAATATTATGAACGCATGTTTAATTATGAACCAACCTTGCTTTTAAAATAAAGGAAGAGTCATGAATATTAGTAAATATGCTGGAAAATTAGCATCAAAATCATCTCTTGTTAATATTCCAGAATTAATCAGTGCTTATTATACTAAAGTTCCAAACATAGCAGAAAACAGCCAACGCATCAGTTTTGGAACCTCAGGACATCGTGGCTCTTCACTGCTTAAGAGTTTCAATGAAGTTCATATCTTAGCAGTCACTCAAGCTGTATGTGATTACCGCAAATATGCTAAGATTAGCGGTACTTTGTTTATGGGCATGGATACACATGCTCTCTCATATCCTGCACAACTAACTGCTTTGGAAGTTCTTAGTGCAAATAGTGTTGATGTATGCATTGCAAAAGATTTTGGATATACCCCAACGCCAGTAATCTCACATGCTATATTGACACACAATAAAAAAAATAAATTACAATGCGATGGTATCATAATCACGCCATCACATAATCCACCAAGTGATGGCGGTTTTAAATACAATCCCCCACACGGCGGACCTGCTGATACAGATGTAACTGATTGGATTGAAAATCGTGCAAATTCTATTATGGAAAATGGTCTTAAAGATGTTGTTAAATTCAAATTAGAAGATGCACTAAAGGCTCAAAATATTATCCAATATGACTACATCACACCTTATGTTGAAGATTTGAAAAATATCATAGACATGGAAGCAATAGCCAAGTCTGGTATCCTAATAGGTGCAGATGCTATGGGTGGAGCCGGTTTGGCTTATTATCCTGCTATCAAAAAACGATATGGACTTAATATGAAAGTTTTTAATGATACACTTGATTCAACATTTTCTTTTATGCACTGTGACAAGGATGGTAAGATTCGTATGGACTGTTCATCACCTTATGCGATGGCAGGGCTGATTCATATGAAAGACAAATATGATATTGCCTTTGGAAATGACACTGACTTTGATCGGCATGGCATAGTTACTAAAAGTGTGGGGCTTATGAATCCTAACCATTATCTAAGTGTTGCTATAAATTACCTTGCACAAAACCGTCCAAAATGGAAAAAAGATTTAGGCATCGGTAAAACCTTGGTTAGCAGTTCCATGATAGATAGAGTGGCACATGCCTTAAATAAAAAAGTAATCGAAGTACCAGTGGGCTTTAAGTGGTTTGTTGATGGTCTTACAAAAGGAGCTGTCTTCTTTTGTGGTGAAGAGAGTGCCGGTGCGAGCTTTTTACGCAAAGACGGGACGGTATGGACTACAGACAAAGATGGCATGATTATGACACTTCTTTCAGCTGAGATACTAGCTACTTCAGGGCGTGATCCAGGTGAATATTACAAAGAGCTTACAGAAAAATTTGGTGCACCAATCTACGCTCGTATAGATGCGCCTGCAAATACACAGCAACGCAAAATCCTAAAAAATCTCTCGCCTGAGGATGTGAAAGAAAAAATGCTAGCAGGAGAGCCAATCGAAGCAATTCTCACAAAAGCACCAGGCAATGGTGCTGCTATCGGTGGTCTTAAAGTTGTCGCCAAAAATGGATGGTTTGCCCTGCGTCCATCAGGAACAGAAGCAATTTACAAGATTTATGCGGAGAGTTTTATAGATGAAAAACATCTTAAACAAATCCAAGATGAAGCTCAAAATATGGTAAATAAACTTTTTTAAAAATAAAATTGGAGTTTATTAGGCTTTTTGCAAGAAGTCTATTAGAGGAGATCAAAATAATATGTTAAATAATATAGAGTTTATGGATGGAGTAAAAAGCTTAAAAGATACTGATGTTTCAGGTAAGAAAGTTTTGATAAGAGTTGATTTCAATGTACCACTCGATATTCATCATAATATAACAGATGATACAAAGATAGAAAAGTCTTTGCAGAGTATTGACTATTGCATAGACAATCATGCAAAATCTATTGTTTTAGTATCACATCTAGGAAGACCAAAAGGCAGAGATGAAAATCTTTCTCTTAGATATATTGTAAAGAGATTAGAGAGATTGGTTAAAGAAAAAGTTACTTTTATAGAAGATTTTGAAAAACAGGGTGATGAAGTTTTAAATGCATCAGGTTCACAACTGTTTTTATTTGAAAATATAAGATTTTATGAGGGTGAAACAAAAAATTCTAATGAACTGGCTAAAAAATTAGCAAAATTTGCAGATATATATGTAAATGATGCATTTGGAACCAGCCACAGAAAACATGCATCAACTTATGCTATCACACAATTTGTCAAAATAAAAGTAGCAGGCTTTTTACTAAAAAAAGAAATTAACGCTTTTGCCAAGGCGCTTTCTAACCCTATGAAGCCAATTTTGCTGATAATAGGAGGTGCTAAAGTATCCTCAAAGATAACACTGCTTACAAATATCTTAGCAAAAGTTGATAGAATTATCATAGGAGGTGCTATGAGCAATACTTTTTTAAGTGCTACGGGTATAGATATGAAAGCCTCACTCGTAGAAAAAGATTATCTCTTGGAAGCTACTAAAATTTTACAAGAAGCTAAAAAAACAGGCGTTAAAATCTACTTACCATTTGATGTGGTAGCAGCAAACAGCATAGATAAGCCAACAAATATACAAGTATCTCCTATTTATGATATAGAAGATAAACTAATAGCTGTAGATATTGGACCAGCCACTCTTAAACTCTTTGAAGAAGTAGTAGCATTATCTAGTACAATCATTTGGAATGGACCCATGGGAATTTTTGAGAAGGACAAATTTTCAAAAGGAACCATAAAACTAGCCCACAGTGTAGCAGACAGTTATGCCTATACGATAGTAGGTGGAGGCGATACTGTAAGTGCGATTAGTAAGGCAAGGGAGAGAGAGAATATAAGTTTTGTATCAACAGGAGGAGGAGCTTCTTTGGCACTTTTGGAAGGCACACTGCTTCCTGCTTTTGAAAATTTGGATAGAAAATAAAATCGTTGCAGACAAACTTATATTTATAATTTATTAATAAAATAAGTAATTAGTAAATAAATAAAGTGTTATAATTTTAAATATAATAACTGGTGAAAAAGTCGAGGTTGAGAATCAACTAAAGAGTTGTTAATTGAGAGTTAACTGGTTTACTATTTTATTACACGAGGTTATATAAAATGAAAAAAACATTTATAACAGTGGATGCAAATGAGGCGGTGGCAAGAGTTGCCCATAAGATAAATGAAGTCATAGCGATATACCCTATAACACCAGCATCTTCTATGGGTGAGTTGAGCGATGTATATAGTTCAAAGGGTGAGAAAAATATCTTCAATCAAGTTCCTGAGGTGTATGAAATGCAAAGTGAAGGCGGAGCAAGTGGAGCAGTTCACGGATCCTTGCAAGCTGGGGCGATAACGACAACTTTTACAGCCTCACAAGGTCTTCTTTTAATGATTCCGAATATGTATAAAATTGCAGCTGAATTAACTTCTACAGTTTTTCATGTAGCATCAAGAAGTATCGCAAATCAGGCTTTGTCTATCTTTGGAGATCATCAAGATGTTATGGGCGTAAGACAAACAGGTTTTGCACTCTTAGCATCAAACAGCGGCCAAGAAGCACATGATTTTGCTCTTATTGCCCAAGCGGCAACGCTAAAAGCCAGAATTCCATTTTTACATTTTTTTGATGGATTTAGAACTTCTAGTGAAGTAACCAAGATAGAACCTCTGAGTGAGGATATCTTAAAAAAGATGATAGATACAGAACTTGTAAATGCTCACAGAAAGCGCGCCCTTACTCCTGATAATCCTTTTATAAGAGGAACTAGCCAAAATCCTGATGTTTATTTTCAAACACGAGAATCTGTAAATAAATATTATGAAAAAGTACCGCAAACTCTTCAAGAGCAGATGGATAAATTTGCTTCGCTTACAGGCAGGGTATATCATCTTTTTGA
This sequence comes from uncultured Campylobacterales bacterium, assembly GCA_964650375.1. Classification (GTDB taxonomy): domain Bacteria; phylum Campylobacterota; class Campylobacteria; order Campylobacterales; family Sulfurospirillaceae; genus JAADIZ01. Next base: position 12,330 of record CAZYTB010000013.1, read on the forward strand.
TTATGTTGGAGCAAAAGATGCCACCAAAGTTATCATGCTTATGGGTTCTGGCGCAGAAGCTGCTGATGAGAGTGCCGAGTATTTTGCAAGCCGTGGCGAAAAAGTGGGAGTGATAAAAGTAAGACTCTCTCTTCCTTTTGCAATTGATAAATTTATAGAAACTTTGCCAAAAACGATAAAAGCTATCGCAGTGCTAGATAGAACAAAAGAATCTGGAAGCTTAGGCGAACCGCTTTATACTGATGTCATAACAGCTTTATTTGAAAACAAAGACAATTTACCATTTGAAATGCCAAAGATAGTAGGTGGAAGATTTGGTTTGTCTTCAAAAGAATTTACACCGGCTATGATTAAAGGCATATATGATGAGCTAGACAAACCATCTCCTAAAAATCATTTTACCGTTGGAATAAATGATGATGTAACAAATACTTCTATAGATTATGATAAAGAGTTTTTACTGGAAAATAAAAACCAATACGAAGCTATGTTTTATGGCTTGGGTTCAGACGGAACAGTCGGAGCAAATAAAAATACTATTAAAATTATAGGAACCCAAACAGATAAATATGCACAAGGTTATTTTGTATATGATTCAAAAAAATCAGGCTCTATGACTATCTCACATGTAAGGATATCTTCAAAAAAAATAAAATCAACTTATGCTATACAAAAAGCAAATTTTCTAGCAGTTCATCAGGCGGTTTTTTTAGAAAAATTTGATATTTTACAGCATATACGCGATAATGGCATCTTTTTATTAAATACACCTTATCCAAAAGATGAAGTGTGGCATAGACTTCCAAAAGCAGTACAAGAGTATATAAAAAACAAAAATTTAGAGTTTTATGCGATTGATGCTTATGCCGTTGCTAAAAAAAGCAAAATGGGTAGAAAGATAAATACCATAATGCAGACATGCTTTTTTGCAATTAGTGGCATTTTGCCAAAAGATGAAGCCATACAAAGTATCAAAAATTCTATCTTGAAAACTTATGGTAAAAAAAGTGATTTGATGGTTGCTATGAACTTTGAGGCAGTTGATGGTACATTGGCAAATCTTTATAAAGTTGATACTTCTTCCAAAGCCATAGATAGCGATATAGCAATGCAGCCTATCTTAAAAGGAGTTAGAACAAAATTTGTTGATGAAGTAATAGGTAAAATTAGCTCATTTCAAGGTGATGAAATCCCTGTTTCACAATTTCCAGCTGATGGAACTTGGCCTAGTGGCACAACACAGTATGAAAAAAGAAATGTAGGATTGGAAGTTCCTATCTGGGATCCTGACACTTGCATACAATGCAACAAATGTGTATCAGTATGCCCGCATGCAGTCATTCGAGCCTCTGTATTTGATGACTCTTTGCTTGCCAATGCACCTAAAGGATTCTTACATGTGAAGGCTAAGGGTAAAGATTTTAGTGAAAATGATCTTTACAATATCTCAGTATCTGTTGAAGATTGTACCGGATGTGCCCTTTGTGTAGAAGTTTGCCCTGCTAAAAATAAATCTCAAACAAACTTAAAAGCCATAAATATGCAAGAACAGCTTCCTTTGCGTGAAAGCGGAGCAAAAATTTGGGATTTTTTCACCTCTTTGCCTAATGTTGATAGAGATAAATTAAATCATGACAATGTAAAAGATTCACAATTTTTAGAGCCTCTTTTTGAATTTAGCGGAGCATGTCCAGGATGTGGTGAAACACCATATATCAAGCTTGCTACTCAACTATTTGGCGATAGAATGATAGTAGCAAATGCTACAGGTTGCAGTTCAATTTACGGTGGAAATCTACCGACTACTCCTTGGAAGAAAAATGTACAGGGGAAAGGTCCTGCTTGGTCAAATTCACTTTTTGAAGACAATGCTGAATTTGGACTCGGATTTAGATTAGCAATAGATAATCATCAAGGTAGAGCCATGGGGCTGCTTGCTGAGTTAAAAGACAGCTTAGATAAAGATTTGGCAGAAGAGATTATCTCAGCTGTTCAAAAAAGTGAACAACAGATAAATTTACAAAGGAAAAGAGTCTCAAAACTAAGCGATGCATTAAAAAATCTATCTTCTGATGAAGCAAAAGAACTTTTAGAGATTAGTGAGTATCTTGTTAAAAAATCAGTTTGGATTATAGGTGGTGATGGTTGGGCTTATGATATAGGTTATGGTGGATTAGATCATGTTCTAGCTAGCAGAAAAAATGTAAATATCTTAGTGCTTGATTCTCAAGTTTACTCAAATACAGGTGGCCAGCAATCAAAAGCTACTCCAACAGGAGCTGTTGCAAAATTTGCAGCTGGTGGTAAAAGCGGTGTTGAAAAAGACTTGGCAGCTATGGCAGTAGCGTATGAAAATGTTTATGTAGCGAAAGTAGCACTTGGTGCAAATGACAGTGCAACTACAAAGGCATTTATGGAAGCAGAAGCTTATGACGGAGTCTCAATTATCATAGCTTATACTCAATGTATAGCACATGGCTATGATTTAAAATACGGTATGGAGCAACAAAAAAATGCAGTAAATAGTGGAGCATGGCCTATCTTTAGATTTAATCCTGAGTTAATCGGCAGCGATAAAAATCCTATGCATTTAGATTATAAGGGTCCAATAATTGATGTAAAAGATTACATGTATAAAGAAACACGATTTAAAATGGTTGAAAAGATAAATAAAAATTCAGCCAAAGAGTTTTTACAAACTGCAAGGCATACAGCACAAACTCAGTATAAAAGGTATAAAACTCTGCAAGACGAATATGAGGTAAATGGTGCTCAAAATTCGGCGATTGATACAAGGAGATTACCATGATAGATTTAACAACAAACTATTTAGGATTGGTGCTTAAAAACCCGCTTATTGCTAGTTCATCACAATTGACAAGCAACCTTGATGACATAAAAAAACTTGAAGATAACGGCATAGCCGCTGTTGTTATGCACTCTATCTTTGAGGAGCAGATAAATCATGAAATTCATGAGATAGATCATTTTTTATTTAGAAAAAATGATTCATTTTCTGAAGCAACAGAGTTTTTTCCAAAAGATATAGAATTTGATAATATCAAATCAGATGATTATCTGCGTGAGATAGAAGAGATAAAAAAAAGTGTGAATATTCCTATAATAGGGAGCTTAAATGGTGTAAGCACAGGTGGCTGGATTGATTATTCGACAAAACTTCAAGAAGTTGGTGTTGATGCAATTGAGTTAAATATAACATATATTCCAACAGATATAGATATGAATCCTAGAGAGATTGAAGACATGTATGTTAATACTATCAAAGATTTGAGGCAACATATAAAAATACCGCTTAGCTTAAAGATGAATCGTTATTTTAGCAATCCTGCATATATGGCAAAAAGATTTGTAGATGCAGGCGTAGATGCACTGACTATTTTTGATAACCTTACATTAGTAGATATTGATTTAGAAAATCTGACTACTGCTACAAAGATAAATCTTACCTCCTCTGTTGATTTAAGTGAAACTCTAAGATGGTGCGCTATTTTATATAATCAGCTTAATGTTGATTTGTGTGCAAATGGAGGTATCCATAGTGGTGAAGATGTGTTAAAAGCACTGATGAGTGGGGCAAAGGCTACATCTTTTACATCAGTTTTACTTCAAAAAGATGTAGGTGAGATAAAAAATATGTTAGAACGAATACAAAATTGGATGCTGGAAAAAGAGTATAAATCAGTATCTCAAATGATAGGAAGCATCTCATTAAAACACACCGATAATCCAGCTGCGTACGAGCGGGGTTCATATATGGATGCTTTGATAGCATTCAGATATTAAAAGGCTCCTTATAGCCTATAAAATGTTCGCTCAAGGGCTTCACTAAAAGTAGGATGTGCTAGTATTGTTTGTTTTGCCAAGGAGGCGTTCATGCCTCCTGCTAATGCCATAGCAACTATAGCTATCAATTCTTCCGCATTTGGAGCCAGTATCTCAGCGCCCGATATTAACCTATCTTTATCTACATAAGTTACCATTATACCCGCACCTGCGTGGTTATATACTGAGTATGTAAAATGGTTTAATGTTATCAAACTCTCCTTATATTTTAGTTCGGATTTTTTTAAGTCTGATTTGCTTTTTCCTATTTTTGCATAACTCATAGGTAAAGTATGTCAAAGCTTATAAGTACACCTTTTTCAGTGCTTTTTGCTTGTCTTATGCTATGATTTGGTAAAAGTTTGACACCCAATTTTTCCAACTGTTCTCTTAGTGCCACTTGTATAGATAGATGTGCATTTTTTTGAATTGTATCGTGACGATATATGAGAGTTACCTCTGTGCCGGATGTTGCAAAAAAACTAGCCATCTCCAAGCCTATAGCACCGTCTCCATATATAGCTATTTTTTTAGGTAACTCTTCCATCATTAAAACTTCATCACTTGTTATAATATCTTTTGCGTTATATTCTATGCCCCGAGCAGCCTTTATGTAAACATACACCGCCTAATTGACTCATATCTTTTTCAATCAATGCTACTTTTTACCATTTTTAGCAGCAACTATGGCACCAGCATAATTTAATCCGCCTCCAATAAAAACGATGTCGTACATATTTCTTTCCTAATTAATTATTTTTTTACTAACTACCTTCATATTTTCATCAAAATCATAAACTATTGGAATTCCTGTTGATATTTCTAAACTTGAAACATCTTTAGTGTCTATATTTTCAAGGTACATAACTAATGCCCGAAGAGAGTTCCCATGTGCAGAAACTAACACCGTTTTATCTTTTGCTAGCTCACTGACAATCTTTTCGAAAAAATACTCTATCGTCCTTCTTTTTGTATCTTTAAGTGATTCACCCCTTGGTAGCAATTTTACATCAACATTTTTATACTTTAAATCATTATCAAGGATTCTAGCATCACCGTCTTGTAGATATGGCGGTGCACTGTCATATCCACGCCTAACATCAAAAAAAAGTTTATCTCCGACTTCTTTTTTAACCGTATCTTTATTTTGTTGTTGCCATGCACCATAGTGTCGCTCATTTAGCTTCCAGCTTCTAAGAGTGTTTATGTGCTCCCAATTCATCTCTTTAAGTGCCAATTCTGCTGTATAAATGGCTCTTTTTAACCAAGAGGTAAAACATATATCTGGATAAATATTATGACTTAATAAAATTTTTCCTGCTTTGCCAGCCTCCTGTCTGCCTTGTTCACTCAGGTCAACATCAGTCCATCCTGTAAAAAGATTTTCTTTATTATAAAGACTCTGACCATGACGCAAAAGAATTAAACGCCCTTTCATTGATTCTCCTTTTTTGTTTACTGCATTTTTCCTGCGATAAAATCTGCTACTTCTAGTAAGCGCTTAGAATATCCGTATTCATTGTCATACCATGCCAATACTTTGACCATCCGTTTTCCTACAACTGCTGTGGAGAGTCCATCTATGATGGAGGAATGAAGGTTATTTATAATATCTGATGAAACAATCTCTTGGGTTGTAAATTCTAAAATTCCTTGAAGTTCGCCATTTGCGGCTTCTTCAAAAGCTTTATTGAGTGTTTCTGCTGTTACATCTTTATCTAAAAGCGCTACCACCTCAGTAATTGCACCATCTGGCACAGGAACGCGCAGTGCCATGGCTTCCATTTTACCTGCCAATGAAGGTATTACTTCAACCGTCGCTATTGCTGCGCCTGTAGTTGTCGGGATAATATTTACACCTGCAGCACGCCCGCGTCTTCGTTTTTTGGCACGCTTATCTACTGTAACTTGACTGGAAGTATAAGCATGAGTTGTAGTTATCATCGCATTTTGTACCCCAAAACTATCCTCAAGTACCTTCATAACAGGGGCTAGAGAATTAGTCGTACATGATGCATTTGATAATATATGATGTTTGCTATCATCATATTGTGTATGGTTAACACCCTTTACTATTGTCATATCAACATTTTTTCCAGGTGCAGAAATAAGCACTTTTTTAGCTCCTGCCATGATGTGTTGCATGGCAAGCAAACCATCTGTATAGCGTCCTGTACAATCAAGCACGATATCGATACCGAGCTCTTTCCATGGTAATTTTAGTGGATCATGACTACTAACGATTACAATCTCTCGTCCATCAATAATCAATTTTCCCTCAGCCGTTTGTATGTCAAAATCTGCCCTGCCATGTACAGAATCATATTGCAAAAGATAAGCAGCATCTTCTACACTAGAAGTATTGGCAGCAACAATTTCACAATTTCTTGGAAGTGAGTGAATATAATGTCTTAATACTTGATTTCCTATACGGCCTAATCCATTGATAGCTATACGCTTTTTCATGATTTTATTCCTTTGTCAGTTTTATTTTCTTCATTTTGTAATTCTTTTGAGATAGGAATATAGAATTTTCTTAAATAATCTTTCATCATCCTTCTCGCACTAAATTTAGGTGAAATACTCATCATTGATTCTTTCATCTTTTTAACCCACCCCTCTGATATACCTTTATTATTAAAATCATAATACAGTGGAACAATCTCATTTTCAATCACATCATACAGTGCCGCTGCATCAGTCTCATCATTTGAAGGGTCCGCTCCAAAAGCCCAACCGTTTTTACCATTATACCCCTCTATCCACCAGCCATCTAAAACAGACAGATGAAGCGCACCGTTTAGTGAAGCTTTCATACCGCTGGTTCCACAAGCCTCCATAGGAATTTGTGGGTTATTAAGCCATACATCTGCTCCATGTAATAAGTATTTTGCAACATTTTCACCATAATCTTCTATAAATGCAATACGACCACGAAATCTGGGATCTTGGGCAATTTTAAAGATATGCTGCAATATCTTCTTTCCATTATTATCAGCAGGATGTGCTTTTCCTGCAAAAATAATCTGCACTGGTTTAGCATAGTTGTTGATTATCTTTTCAAGTCGATCCAAATCATGCAAGATAAGATCCGGGCGCTTGTATTCGGTCATACGACGGGCAAATCCAATAGTAAGAATATCAGGATCAAGCATCACACCCTCCGCCATAGACACAATCGGTTCAACACTTTCATCCGACCACTGTCTGCGAACTAACTCACGAATAAAATTTACCATGAGAACTTTACCTACATAAGAAATATCCCAAATCTTTTTATCATCAATATCTTTTATATATCCCCATATAGCAGGATCGTCTTGCATCAAGTTCCATTTATCTCCAAGCATCTGCTCTAGTGCTTCAAATAGTCCACATTCAATCCAGCTTGGAAGATGAACGCCATTTGTAACATAATCCAAAGCTGGTTTATCATCTGTCATTTTAGGCAAAACATTTTTCCAAATAGCATTGGCTACTTCTGCGTGTTTTTTACTTACAGCATTTCTATTATCACACATTTTGAGACCAAGAACTGTCATATTAAATCCAGCATTTGGGTTATCAGGATTAATTCCAAAACTCATAAACTTATCTTTATCCATACCTAGCTTTTGCCAATAATCTTGAAAATTTTTACTTATCATATCAAAACTGTAAACATCTGTTGCTGCTTGCAAAGGAGTATGAGTTGTAAAAACAGATGTTTTTTTCACCCTTAAAATTGCTTCATCCAGTGTTAAGCTTTCATTTTCCATAAAACTTCGTACACGCTCAAAAAGTGCAAATGCCGGATGACCTTCGTTTAGATGCAAGATTGAATATTCGATACCAAGCTCTTCAAGTACCCGATAGCCTCCAATTCCAAGTACAATTTGCTGGCGCAATCGTTGATTCATATCAGGAGTATAAAGTTTAGAGGAAATTTGACGATCCCAAGGATCATTTTTTTCAATATCCGTATCAAGTAAATAAAGTGTTACACGACCGACATTGATTTTCCAAACTGTAGCAAACACAGGAGGATCTATAAAAGGCACTTGAATCGTAAAATGCTGATTATTTTTATCTAAAACACGCTCAACTGGTGCAACATCTTTTTCTATAGTTTCTTCTTTATCATTTTGCCAGCCATCGCTTCCCATCACTTGTCGCACATAACCTTGCGGATACATAAAACCGATGCCAACCATCGGTAATCCCATGTCGCTGGATTCTTTTAATATATCACCGGCTAAAAAACCTAAACCACCGGAATAGATTGGCACAGAATGATGTAAACCATATTCAGCACAAAAATATGCAATTGGCAATGGCTCCTGTACATAAATATTATTATCATCTATATATGCTTGAAAAACATCGTAAACATAATGGTATTCTCGCATAAAATGCTCGTTTTTACAGGCGCTATTTAAGTCATCTTGCGACATATTTTTAAGCATAGCAATCGGATTGTGTCCACTCTCTTTCCAAAGATAAGCATTGAGTAGTTTAAAAAGATTTCTTCCTCGTGGATTCCAAGTCCACCAGAGATTAAGTGAAATATCTTTTAGTCCACTAATAAGCTTAGGGAGTTCCGGGATAGCAATATTGGTTGAAGGGTCACTGTTTATCATTATTTAGCCTTTGTTTTATTTTTATAATAAGTTCCATAACATAATCACACTTAACACAACTGTAACGATAAAAGTCAGCAGTGAAAAAATATTATTAAAACGCCCATTAGTATATTTTCCCATGATCTTGGTATTGTTAGCCAGCATCAATATAATAACAATCAAAACCGGAAGCAAAAGACCGTCTAACACTTGAGAATAATAGAGCGCATCAACCACTGATAAAGAAGAAAGATCGATTAAATCTCCCACAATCATGGCACCTAGAAAAACCAGATAAAAACCTTTCGCGTCACTGATTTTATTGTCCATACCTGCACGCCAGCCAAATGTGTCTGCAATAGCATAAGCCGTGGATCCAGCGAGTACAGGAATAGCTAAAAGACCGGACACCACTACTCCGATAGAAAACAGCATAAATGCATATTGGCTGCTTACAGGTTTAAGGGCATTAGCTATTCCACTCATAGTTTCCATGCCGCCTACATGTCCATAAAGAACAGTAGCACCGCTTATTATCATGCAATATGCAAGTAAATTAGAATAACTCATACCGATAATAGTATCTGCCTCGACATTTTTTGCTTGTACAATACTATTTTTTTCTTCTTTTTCTTCCGATGCCTGCCAAAAAAGCAGATAAGGAGAAATAGTTGTTCCCAACAAACCAAGTGCGGCAATAATCCATGCCGAATGCATCTCTATGTGTGGGATAAAAGTATTTTTAAGTACAACTATAATATCCGGTTTAGCTAAAAAAACATTGATGATATAAACGGCTAGAACTGCTGTAAAAATCATCAGTGCTCGCTTAATAACTCGATAAGAGTGATACATTACCAAATATCCGATAAGTGCCGTGATTGGGATAAGAAAGTATATAGCATCTTTCCCTGTCATAATGCCAAAAATCGCTGCGAGCGCTTGTAAATCAGCGCCGATGGTCAAAATATTTGCTGTAGCTAAAATTACAATCATCAAGATAGTCAGTTTTTTTGTGTAAAATGCCGTTGTCAATTCAGGAAGGCTCTTTCCACTCACAATCGCAATACGCGAAATTGAACTCTGAACTGCAATCATCATCGGTGTAGAGAGCAAAAGAAGCCAAAGCTGACTAAAGCCTGTAGTAGCACCGATGAGCGTATAAGTAACGATACCAGCTGGATCATCACCCGCTCCACCAGTAATCAAACCGGGTCCTAGTTCTTTGATGCGGTCACGATTTTTTCTAACATCTTCTTTGACTTCATTTTTAAAAGTAGCATACTTCGACATTTTTATTCCCTACAACAATATTTTTTACTTCCAATTATAAATAGCATTATCCCCCAAGATCATCTCAATTTCGAGCAACCTGTTATATTTAGCAAGTCTTTCACTTCTTGAGCAGGAACCTGTTTTTAAGTGTCCGCCATCCATAGCAACTGCAAAATCCGCTAGAAACGAATCGGATGTTTCACCTGAGCGGTGAGATTGCAAATAACGCCATCCATGATCACGACACATGCGTACTGCATCTATAGTTTCGCTAACAGTTCCTATTTGATTGAGTTTTATCAAAGAAGAGTTTGCAGTGTGCTCCTTGATACCTCTAGAGATAAATTTTGTATTTGTTACAAAAATATCATCACCGATAACTTCTATTTTTTTGCCAAGCTCGTGCGTAAATTTTGCAAAACCTTCCCAATCATCCTCTGCTAAAGGGTCTTCCCAGAAAATAATCGGATATTTATCTACCCAGACTTTAGCCAATTCTATCAAATCATCACTTGTTTTATGTCCTGCTCCAGACCATTTAAGGTCGTATTGTCCTTTTTTGTCTGTTGCAAAAGATGTGGCAGCACTATCGATACCAATCATAATATCTTTGCCCGCAACAAATCCAGCTTTCTCTATAGCTTCAATGATTAATTCTATTGCTTCTTCGTTACTTTTTAGATTTGGTGCAAATCCTCCCTCATCACCAACAGATGTCGCCAATCCGCGTGATGCCAGGATTTTTTTAAGTGTATGAAATGTTTGGGCAACGAAACGCAAACCTTCACTAAAACTAGGAGCCCCAAGAGGTACCGCCATAAATTCTTGGAAATCAACACTGTTATCAGCGTGTTCTCCGCCATTGAGAATATTCATGCAAGGAACAGGAATGCGTCTTGCATCGGTACCACCTAAATAACGGAAAAGCTCAACTCCACTAGATGCGGCAGCTGCTTTTGCAGCAGCCATTGAGACACCAAGTATAGCGTTTGCTCCTAAATTTGCCTTGTTATCAGTACCATCAAGTTCTATCATCGCTTTATCAATTTTGGCTTGTTCTTTTGCATCCATACCCACGACTAATGGTGCAATTAGATTATTTACATTTCCAACTGCCTTGCGCACACCTTTGCCATCATATCGTTCAGGATCATTATCTCGTAACTCTATTGCTTCATATTCACCGGTGCTTGCGCCTGAAGGGACAGAAGACGAAACTTTTGTACCATCAAAGAGTTCCATAAATACCCGTACAGTTGGATTTCCCCTTGAATCTAATATTTCAAGTGCTTTTATATTTTTAATTATCGAATTTGACATGATTTACCCCTTTTGTTTTTTCATCATCATTTTAAAGAAGATTTGTTGTGCAAGTTTTCCAAAAGCTTCTGACAGTGTAGGATGTGGATGAATTGTAGCTAGTAAATCCATAGCAGTCATTTTATTTGCAACTATCAAAGAAGCTTCTCCCACAAGTGAAGATGCATCTTCACTTACTATCTTCACACCTATGATCATTTGAGTTTTATTATCAATAATAAACTTTAAAAAACCATCTGTTTTTTTATCAATTTGAGCACGCGCATCTATAGCATAATCATAAGTCTCTACACTTACACTTAAGCCTCTTTTCTTGGCACCATCTTCATCAATCCCGGCCATAGCAATCTGAGGGTCACTAAAAAGAACCCAACTATTTTTATCAAAATCTACAACATGTGGATGTGGTGCGAACATGTTATGCACTGCTACTCCAGCCTCATAAGTTGCAGTATGCGCAAAATGAGGTCCATCAATACAATCTCCGCAAGCATAAATATGCGGCTGAGTTGTTTGTAGTTTTTCATTAACATTTATGGCATGTGAATCATATATAACACCAGCCTCCTCAAGTCCAAGGTTTTGCGTATTTGCAATACGCCCTGTTGCCATCAGTAAATGTTCACACTCTAAAGTTTCTTCTTTATCATTTTGCATAAAATTAACTATAAACTTATTATTTTCATAATTAATTGTTTCTAGCTTTACATTTAAATCTATTACAATACCATTTTTTATCATCTCTTTTTGAACTATAAGCGATGTGTCTTCATCAATTTTTTTCAAAATTCTCTCTGAGCGCTCAAGAATATGACAATGAGTACCTAGCTTGTTGAACATTTGTGCCAATTCACAACTAATGGCTCCTGCACCAATGAAAATTAGCTCTTTTGGTATCTTTTCTTCAAAAAATACATCTCTATTTATCCACGCTTTTTCAACACCGTTGCCTTTAATATGAGGTAGAAAGCTCTTTCCTCCAGAAGCGATAAGTGCCTTATCAAAACTAAACAATTTTTCATTTACCAAAATTGTGTTAGCATCAACAAATGTTGCCAAACCTTGAAGATAATCAAGTGTCGGTAGCATCTTTATCTGTTTTAACGCTGACATAGAACGCTGCTTGAGAATAATATCTTTATCTTTAAGAACTCCTTTCCAATGAATCTGCGCCTTACCGCTAAGCTCTATATGAAAATCATTTACATCTACAAATTGGGCGTAATGATTAGCGGCATTTTCAAGAACTTTAGATGGGATACAGCCTTCAAACAAACACTCGCCACCAGGTGCATTCCGTTTATCAATAAGCAAAACTTTATTTCCAAACTGTGCAGCAGCCATAGCAGCCGGTGTTCCAGCAGGTCCTGCTCCAATAACAATCAAGTTATAATGATTTTTCATGTCTTTTCCTATTTTAATAATTTTAGTGCATCTTTAACAGAAGCATCCTTAGCTGTAATTGCATAAATAGCATTTGCCATCTTTATGGCTTCTTGTAACGGTCTTTGATGGATATTTCGTCCAGTACCATTTCCACGGCTGCCACCGATATGGATTTGTTCATATAGTTCTTTTAAGAAACTCTGCTCATCAACTTTGCTGCCGCCTTCGCAAAGCACACCGCTTCTCCCGGCTGCTTGTGTCACTTGAGTAAGTAATTTAGGGTCAAATTTTGAATCTACATAAGGAACTTTTAGTTTAATAAAATCAGCTCCCAAACATGCACCTACGCCAGCAGCTCCAGCTATCAAGTGAGCATCATGTTCGTCTTTTATATATTTGCCTTTAGGATAAATCCATAGTACTGCCAACATTCCATTTAGGTGTGCTTTATGAATCATAATTGCCGCTTCTTTTAGCATGTATGGTTCATATTTACTACCAAGATAAACAGTATAACCAACGCCTCTAATATCTAATCCACTACTTTTCTTAAATTTCACAATATCATCAACATCTAACCATTGCTCTGAGTATGGATCTTTATCAGAATATGGAATTAAATTAGTTTTAGAATTAAGTTTAACAAGATATGGAATTTTTGAATAATCTCTTCCATATCGGCTAATCAAACCAAACTGTGTAGCAAATACCCCTATGTTGGCGCTTGCTGCAATCTTGAAAAGATGTTCAGGATTTTCATCTTCCAAGGTAATTCCTTCACCATAAAAATCATTGTTTAGATGTTCAACTTTTTGATCACCCGCAAAGAGCATCAAGCGACCACTACCGCCTGTTGTTTTTTTCATATTTTTTTCATATTTATCAATGTTCTTTTTTGGAACATCCGCCGGTATAGTAAATTTCATTATTTTCTCCCAAGCTTTTTTTCAAGTGCACCGACATCTTCTATCGTTTTAAGTACACTATCTGGGTTAAGGCTGATTGAATCTATGTTTAATTTAACAAGATATTCAGCCACCTCTGGATAATCAGAAGGTGCTTGTCCACAAATACCACTATGGCGATTATTTCGTTTAGCCCCATTAACGGCCATCTCAATCATCTTCATAACTCCAGGGTCTCTCTCATCATAATCAAATGCGACAATCTCACTATCACGATCAACTCCAAGAGTGAGTTGTGTTAAGTCATTGCTGCCGATACTAAAACCATCAAAGATTTCACTAAATTCATCAATAGAGATAACATTATTTGGAATTTCACACATTACATAGATTTCAAGATTGTTTTCGCCTCGTTTTAAACCATATTTTGCCATAGTATCTATGACTAATTTACCCTCTTTAACTCTACGGCAAAACGGGATCATCAAGATGACATTTGTAAAGCCCATCTCGTCTCGTACTCTCTTCATGGCTTTACACTCTAGCGCAAAACCTTCTTCATAGTTTGGATGTGCATAACGAGAAGCTCCGCGAAATCCTATCATAGGATTTGATTCCACAGATTCAAAAAATTTACCGCCCAACAGAGTTGCATATTCATTAGTTTTAAAATCACTCATCCGAACAACACAAGGTTTTGGATACACGGACGCGGCAATAGTAGCTACTCCTTCTGAGAGTGTTTTAACAAAAAAGTCTTCCATTGAATCATAAGCCTCACTGAGAACTTCAAGCTGTTTTCTTGTCTCAACATCCACTTTTTCTGGATGTTTTAAAGCCATAGGATGAGCTTTTATATATTCATTTATGATAAACTCCATCCGTGCCAGCCCTATGCCATCTACTGGCAATGAAGCTAATGAAAAAGCGAGATCTGGATTACCAAGATTCATCATAATTTCTGTTTTAGTTTTTGGTAAATTAGTCAAGTTGGTTTTTACAATTTCAAATTTTAACTTACCCTCATATACATTTCCATCTTCACCTTGCGCACAACTAACGGTTATCTCATTGGCATCTTTTAGCACCTCAGTAGCATTGTCGCATCCTACAACGGCTGGAATTCCTAGTTCACGACTGATAATCGCCGCATGACAAGTTCTTCCACCTCTGTTTGTAACAATAGCAGATGCTATTTTCATGATTGGTTCCCAATCCGGTGTGGTAGTATCAGCGATTAGAACTTCGCCTGCTTTAAATTCATTTAACTCTTTTGCACTTTTAATGTAATGCCCCTTGCCTTGTCCTATCTTTGTTCCAACAGCACGACCAGTAACTAGTAACTTTCCAGTTTCTTTAAGATGATATAACTCTAGTACATTACCTTTTTTCTGTGACTGCACTGTCTCAGGACGAGCTTGCACCATGTACAAAAATCCATCTTTACCATCTTTGGCCCATTCCATATCCATAGGTTTGTCATGTCCTACCTTTTTTGAGTAATGGTTTTCAACTTTCATGGCATAATCAGCCAAGACCATTACATCATCATCACTAAGACAAAAATGAGTTTGCTCTTCTTTGGTTGTTGGAATGTTTTTTGTATATTCAACAGCGATACTGTCAGTATTTAAAACCTCAGTAAAAATCATTTTTTGCTGCTTTCCACCCAAGGATCGCTTAAGTACTTTTTTATACCCTTTTTTATATGTTGGTTTATGTACATAAAAACTATCTGGATCTATGGTACCTTGTACTACATTTTCACCTAAGCCAAATGCTGCATTTATAAATACTACATCATTAAAGCCGGTTTCAGTATCAAGACTAAACATAACACCACTGGCACCTATATCACTATGAACCATCTTCATTACAACAACAGAAAGATAGACTTTAAAAGAATCAAAGTTGTTGTCAAATTTATAATGAATTGAACGGTCTGTAAAGTTTGAAGCTAGACATCTCTTGTAAGCATCTAATAATTCTTTTGCCGTAGTGATATTAAGATAAGTGTCGTTTTGCCCCGCAAAAGAAGCTTCAGGAGAATCTTCTGCCGTTGCAGAAGAACGAACTGCTAAAGATAAACTCTCTCCATATTCCTTCTTAAGAGCTTCATAGCCATTAAGAATTTCGTCTTTTAAATCCTTAGGGAATTCGCAGTTATAGACAATCTCTCGACAAGCTTTTCCACGCTCTTGTAGCTGCGTTACATTATTTGGATCCAAATCATCCAATTGCTTATGTAATTTTTCCCATGCACCATTTTTTTCTAAGATATATTGATACGCTCCAGCCGTTACAGCAAAACCATTTGGAACACGAACACCTTCACTTGTTAAATTTTGATACATTTCACCCAACGAAGCATTCTTTCCACCTACCTCAGCAACATCGTCAATTCCTATCTCATTAAACCACTTAATATATTGCTTATCCATGTTTTTCTCCTTACATCGTTTTATCTCATTATATCACTATAATGTTAATTAATGAACAATAAAAGTTAAATGGTTATTGGCTCTTATTTGTGATTTTATAGATAAAACTAAAGACTTCTACCACAGCCTTATATAAGTTTTGCGGGATTTTTATCCTTCATTTACAAGTAAAATTTGTTGTGTTTTTAAAGTGCTTGAACAAACCAAGTAAAAGTTGTTTGACAAGCTATTGCCACATTCATACCCTCTGATTCCTATCATTTTCTAACGCAAGTATTCTTGATATATGAATATAATAATGCTAATATTACACAAAGGCTTACTATGAAAAATTTTATAAAATATTTTTTACTCTCTTCAATTATCGTTGCTAGTTCTGCAAATGCAGGTGAAGTTGATGTAGTAGCTGTTAAGCATCAGTGTAATCAAAGTAAAATCTGTAGTTTTGATGTCACTCTCAAGCATAACGATACAAGTTGGGATCATTATGCTGATAAATACGATATTTTAACACCAAACAGAAAAGTGTTAGCCACGAGAGTTCTTCTTCATCCTCATGTAGAGGAACAGCCTTTTACAAGGTCGATATCTGGTGTAAAAATTCCTGCTGGTGTTACTTCTGTTATAGTGCGTGGGCACGATAAAGTTCATGGATATGGAGGAAAAGAATTAGTTGTGAATTTAGCAAAATAAAATACCTTATCGCATATGCTTCATCTTGCTGTCATAAAGTAGTCTGGCATTTTAATTAAAGTTACTTTTACCAAGGGTACATATTTTTATTACTAAGATTTGTCATGTCTATTGTCACAAAAGTGGAGATTCATTCACAGGGGTATTAATTTTAAATTTTAAATTTGACCCTTAAATTTCTGACCCTTAAATTTTAAATTTTTTAAATCTGAGTTATGGTAGAGTTATGGTAGAATAATATAAAGGATAAAGATGCAAATACTACTAATTCTTGGTTTGATATTTGTACTTGGCTCTTTTATAAAAGTGTTTGTACAAAAGTTTAGAATTTTAAATGTTGTTGGGTACTTGATACTTGGGATTATTATTGGTCCGAGTGGACTTGATATTATTCCAAGGGAGTTTATTCAAGGGAGTAATTTTATTATCGACTTGTCTTTATCGCTTATCTCTGTGCTCGTTGGGGCAAATTTGAGATATGATATTTTAAAAAATATGCTAAAGCAAATCTTTACAATCTCGTTTACTGAAGCTATATCCACTTTTTTGTTTATAAGTATCTCCTTTTATGTTATGTTTGATTTTTTAAATTTTAGTTTTAATAACGAGTACCGCATAATAGCAGCTATTCTTTTTGGTGGACTTGCAACTGCAACTGCTCCTGCTACGATACTTGCGGTTAGCCACGAGATAAAAGCAAAAGGAAAATTTAACTCATTTTTACTTGGAATTGTGGCGATGGATAATGCTTTTGCACTTATTTTTTTTAGTTTTATTGTTATAATTTCCAAAACTTTTATAGACTCGAGCTCCATAAACTTTTATCTATTTGCAAATATAATAAAAACTGTACTACTCTCTATTGCCGTAGGTATTGCAGGTGCTTTTATTTCAGAGATGATCGATAGAGTTTTTAAAAAAGACCAAGGAGTCAAGACAACCTCAACTCTTGGGATGATATTTATAACCTTTAGTATTAGTCAGTATTTCTCTTTAGAACCCTTGTTGTCATCGCTTGTAATGGGAATTGTGGCTTCTAACCTTTCAAAAAATTTTTTCCTTGTAAAAAAAGAGTTTGATAATCATCTTAAAGATATCATCTTTTTGCTGTTTTTTACAATCTCGGCGATGCATTTAAATATCTCATTTTTAACTCAAATGCCATTGGCTATCATTGTCTATGTGGTATTTAGAATAATCGGTAAAATTGTTGGGGTATGGATTGGCTCAAAGCTCTCAAATGCCGATGACAATATCGGTAAGCATCTCGGTATTGCGCTTTTTCCACAAGCCGGTATAGCAATTGGATTAGCACTCTCTTTGCAGGACATGACCGACTTCGAGACAGTTGCTCCAATAATACTAAATATCATAATTGCAACAACCCTAATCCACGAACTAATCGGTCCGTTTTTAACAAAATCTATCCTAATAAAATACTGTAAGTACACAAAAAGCAAATACTAATTCTGGCAATTCCGGGGACAGGCAATTCCGGGGACAGTATACTTAATTATTACAATTCC
>CAZYTB010000014.1:0-18487 GCA_964650375.1 uncultured Campylobacterales bacterium
CTATGAATGGTACGAAATATATAAAGATTTTTTAGATGAAAAAAGTATCTCTTCAACTACTAGAGAACTTCATTATACTCATCCAAGAATTAGAGCAGCTTACAGAAGTTTGAGGACAAATTTACCTTACTTATTTACTTATAAAAACTACAAGCATTTATCAATTTCAAATACCACTAATGCACTTGAAGGTGGAGTATTCTCACACATGAAAAATATGATTAGTTTACATCGTGGATTGAGTAAAAGTTTGAAGTTGAATTTAGTAGATTATTATCTTATAAACTATAAGAAAAAATAGAAAAGTAAGCACCCATTTTTTTAATTAAGTCACAAAAGACATAAATCACTCCATTTGTTTTACTTGGTTTATTGTAGTATAAATAAATTTGATATACAATGTTTTTGCAATAAAAAAATACAATACCATAATAAATAAAACTTGGAGCATATAAATGATCGGAATATTAACGGATATGCTGCACCTAAATTTATCTAAAGGGCTTTCTTATGAATTCTAAAACTTGGTATGCGACTTTTACTAAAAAATTTTCAAGAATAACTGGAAAATCTATAATATTTGTTATTGCAATTGCACTGATTTTAATATGGCTAGTAAGTGGTCCATTTTTTAATTTCAGCAATACTTGGCAACTTGTTATCAATACCGGCACGACTATTATTACTTTTATGATGGTTTTTGTTATTCAAAACACACAAAATCGCGATACAGAAGAAAAGAGAAGCTAGCCGATAATTAACCAATTATCTCTTTTGTTTTTTTAACTTCACAAAATACACTACCTAGCGCACTCATAAATCCAGCGTGAACATCTTTTGCCTTAATAATATAATCTTGAAATTGCAAATCTTTAGTAGCGCAAGCGTCATGGGATAATGTTATTTTGTAACCTAAGTCAAATCCAGCTCTTACTGTTGTATCAATGCACATATGAGTCATGGCTCCACAAATTATCAATTCATTTATGCCATTTTTTTGCAGTTCCTCGATAAGTTTTGTATCTCTAAAACTATTTGGATAATGTTTTTCAATAATCATATCATTTTGAATATCTAATTTTTTATTTAATTCCACACCTATGGTATTTGGTACAAAAAATGTAGCACCTTTTGTATTTGTAATATGTTGTATAAAATATATTTTATATTTTTGTTTTCGTGCAAATTTTACTAAATCATTGGTTTTATCTAAGGCGTCATCTATATCAACTAACTCCATATTTCCACAGCGAAAGTAGTCATTTTGTAAATCTATAATTATTAGTGCTTTTTTCATATCAACCCACCTTTTTGGTATTTAATTTTTTTATTATATCTTGTTTGTAATAATATATAAAAAATAAGAATTTAAAAACCTATTTTTAAACAAAAAATAGATAAAATTTTTCTTTACATGTAAAGGAACTGTAGTGAAGATAATTTTAGCATCATCAAATAAAGGTAAAATAAAAGAATTTAAATCTTGGATGAATGATTTCGATGTTTTGGCTTTTAGTGATTTAATGGAACCTTTTGAAATAATTGAAGATGGAACTACCTTTAAAGAAAATGCACTTATAAAAGCGAGAAGTGTATATGAAAAACTTCAAGATAAAAATGCGATAGTTATGGCTGATGATAGTGGCATAAGCGTAAATGCGCTTGGAGGCGAGCCTGGAATTTATAGTGCTAGATATGCAGGAAACAATGCTACTTCAGCTCAAAATTTGGATAAACTCATAGAAGTATTGAAGCAAAAAGAACTAAAAAGAACATCGGCTCATTATACGGCTGCTATTGCGATAGTTTGTAAAAGTGGTGAGTTTTGTGTACATGGCTGGATGTATGGTGATGTTGTGAGCGAAAAAAGAGGCGAAAAAGGATTTGGATATGATCCTATATTTATGCCTCTTGGGTATAATAAGACTTTAGGAGAATTAGGAGAGAGTGTAAAAGAAAAATTTTCTCACCGCTCTAAAGCATTGGAGCTGGCGCGTATATTATTAAAAACAATTAAAAGGTAAAAAATGTCTAAAGTATTGATTGTTGGGGCGGGCGGAGTAAGTAGAGTTGTTACTAAAAAATGTGCTATGAATAGTGGAGTATTCAGTGAAATTATGTTGGCTAGTAGAACAAAATCAAAATGTGACCAAATAGCAAAAGAGATAAAAGATGAGTTACATGTAGAGATAAAAACAGCGCAAGTTGATGCTGACAGTGTAGAAGAGTTGGTGGCGCTTATAGAAAAAGTTAAGCCAGATTTAGTGATGAATATCGCTCTTCCTTATCAAGATTTGACTATCATGGATGCTTGTGTTAAAACTAAAGTTGACTATCTTGATACTGCAAATTATGAACATCCTGACTTGGCTAAATTTGAGTACAAAGAGCAGTGGGCAAAAAATGAAAAGTTTAAGACAGCTGGCATAATGGCACTCCTAGGAAGTGGATTTGACCCAGGCGTTACAAATGTTTTTTGCGCTTATGCAGACCAATACCTTTTTGATGAGATAAATTATATAGATATACTAGATTGCAATGCCGGAGACCACGGATATGCTTTTGCGACAAATTTTAATCCCGAAATAAACTTGCGAGAAGTTAGTTCAAATGGCAGATATTGGGAAAGAGATGAAAGTGGTAAAGAAAAGTGGATAGAGACAAAACCTATGGAGATCAAAATGGTTTGGAATTATCCGGAAATTGGCCCAAAAGATAGTTATCTTTTGTATCATGAAGAGATGGAATCACTTTGTAAAAATATAAAAGGATTGAAGAGAATTAGATTTTTTATGACATTTGGAGAGAGTTATCTAACTCACATGAAGTGCTTAGAAAATGTTGGTATGTTAAGGATTGATGAAGTTGAAGTAAATGGTGTCAAAGTAATTCCTATGGAATTGTTAGCAAAGCTTTTACCAGACCCAGCAAGCTTGGGTGCTAGGACTGTTGGACAAACAAATATAGGCTGCGTAATCGAGGGAATTAAAGATGGAAAAGGAAAGAAAGTTTATATTTATAACACATGTGATCACCAAGTCTGCTATAGAGAAACAGGCGCACAAGCTGTGAGCTATACGACTGGAGTTCCAGCTATGATTGGAGCTAAGATGATTTTGGAGAATATTTGGAACGGTAAGGGAGTTTTCAATATAGAAAATTTTGATGCAAAACCATTTATGGAGGAATTAAATATTCAAGGACTTCCTTGGAAAATTATAGAAATGAATCCAGATGAAACTTATGAAGTAAAATAATTTATTGGTAAAATGGCATGAAAGCATTAAGCATTCATGCCGTTTCAAATCAGTGTTTTATTGTTTTAATGTTAAAATTTTATTTTCAAGCTCTTCAAGAGTCATGATATTTTCTTTTATAATATCGATATGAAAATTATTAAATTTTATGCCAAAATCTTTCATTTCTTCCACTATGATATCTTTTTTTAATTCTTCATATTTTTCTTTATAAAGCAAAATAAAACTATCACCAAAAATCCTAATTACCAAAGCATTTGGGTGATTTAAAATTAAGATTTTTGCCATTTTTTTAATTGCTTCATCACCTTTTTTCCAGCCGTTTATCTTATTGTAATTTGAAAAATCACAAAGACTAACATAGCAAGTATCTATATTTTCATATTTTTCTTTATACAAGAAAATAAGTTTAAGATAATCTAAATTATAACAACCTGTTAGTTGATCTTTTAGATAATAACAAAACCTCATCTCATCTAGTTTGTCTTTTGGCATTTGTGTAGTCTTTTCAGGTGTTTTTATATTTTCTAGAGCTTTTATTGCAAGTTCTATAAGATTTGGGTTAAATTGGGTTCCGCTATTTTCACGGATTCTTCTAAGGGCTTCTTCTTTTAAAAAAGCTTCTTTGTAGGATCTGTTTGTAGTCATTGCATCAAATGCATCGGCTATGGAAATAATTTGAGACATTCTTGGTATATTATTAGCTTTTAAATTGTCTGGGTACCCTTTGCCATCATATCTTTCATGATGATGAAGCACAATTTCTGACAGTTCCTGGAATGGCCCATGATTGAGAAATTCATAACCAAATCTGGAATGATTCTTGATAAGATCATATTCATCATCACTCAATGTATCCGGTTTTAACAATAAGGCATCGGGAATGTCCATCTTGCCTATATCATGTAGCATAGCGGCTCTAAAAATCAAATCTATATCATCTTTGGAAAAACCTAATTCTTTGGCAACTAATACCGAATATTTTGCAACTCTTTGACTGTGTCCTGCTGTGTAATTGTCTCTTTTTTCCATCATTTCTACTAAGGCATAAATACTTTCTTCATAGTTTTTCATCTTCTCATCAAAATATAATTTACTTTTATATCTAGCAAACCATATGATAAATAATCCAGTAAGCCAAGTTGTTGTATAAATGAAAATTAGAAAAATATAGCTGCCGCTGTTATACTTGATAAATGCTGGAAGCTTAATAATAGCATTTATGCTACCGAGAATTTCGCCCTTTTTACTGACATCGTGGATATGACATCTAGTACAACTCTTATTAGCCAATAATGGTTTTGCATAAAATATATACTTGTCCTTATTGAAAAAATACAAATCATATTGCTCTTTTTTTGTTAATTTCATTTTATGAATAACATCATTAATTATCTTGTTATTTGGCAAATATTGTAAATCTATTTTTATACTCTTAATCTCGAGAGCAACTCCGATATCTTTATTCATCTTATATATCAAGTCTTTAAGTGAAAAATCTAGTTTAAGATTATTTGCTTTTTTGTGTTGATATTCTTGCACTTTTTGATTATATATCCAATTTATAACATATTCTGCTTGATTGGTCGCACTTTTCGCCTTGTTTAGTGTATTGATAAGAATATGCTGGTTTTCATTATGAAGTTGATAAACAAAAAAGACAAGTGTTATAATAGTCCAAATTACAGACATTATAAAAGCTATCTTTTTAAAATATAAATGTTTTTTGTAGTATGACACTTTTTTATTACTTTGTAAATTATTTTTAACAATATTATAATAATATCATAATACTGTTAAAAATGTATAAAATTTTACTTTTAAGAAAATTAAATATGTTATAATCTGATAAAATAAGGATACAAGGAAACCAATATGAAAAATGAAGTGATGATAGTTTGGACAACAGACAATAAAGAGACGATTTTAAATATGGTGTTTTTATATACTTTAAACGCAAAACTCAAAGGCTGGTTTGACGAAGTTACGCTTTTAGTTTGGGGCGCTTCTCAAAAACTCTTGAGCGAAGACGATGAGCTAAAAGTAAAAGTAAAAGAGATGGTTGAAGCTGGAGTTACAGTCGTAGCTTGTAAAAAATGTTCAGAAAATTTAGGTATCGAAGAGTCACTAAAAGCTTGTGATGTTGAGGTGTTTTATACGGGTGAACTTTTGAGTGATTGGGCAAAATCTGGCAAACCTCTTATGACTTTTTAATTATCCAACCATATCTGCGTGCCCAAATATTATAGGTTCTTTTGAATTTTTTAGAAGTTTTTTTAAAATATTTTTTGCTTTGACTTTTGTATCGTGATCAAAATAGATCATCATGTTTCTAGAAAATATAAAATCAAATTTTCTTAAATTATTTAAGCTTTGATCAAAAATATTTACACGCCGAAAAGAAACACTGTCCTTAACGATTTCTTTCAGGATATATTTGTCGTTATTTTTAATAAAATATTTGTCAATTAAATCTTGATTTAGTCTGTGCAAACTTCGTTCATTGTAGATAGCTTTTTGGGCTTTTAAGATTATTTGCTCACTTATATCTATGCCTACTATATGAAAATCAGTTGTCTCAAATCCTTGCTCTAGCAATTTCATGGCTATAGTATAAGGCTCTTCTCCAGATGAACTAGGAGCGCAAAGAATTTCCACTTTGTATCCTAGCCTTTTTGCTTTTTCTATCATGCGGTCAATTTGTGCAGTTTCTCTGAAAAAATATGTTTCATTTACAGTAAGATAATCTATAAGTTCTTGCTTGAGGAATAGGTTGTTTTTGATTTGATATATGCAGTCATCAAAACTAAATATTTCAACTCTTCGGCAAAATATAATAAGTTTATTTTTTACTATCTCTTTTTTATTAAAAAAATCAATACCAGTTTCATTTTTAAAATAAATTATAAAATCTTCAATATTGATGAAATTCTCTATAGGTTTTTGTTTTTCTTCCTTTTTTGGTTGCACTTTTTTCTTAAAAAAACCAAACATTTAGAACTCGTTTATTTCTTTGCAGATATCATCAATGCAAAGTTGTTTAGCACTTGGGTTTAATTCACTAGCGGCTTTTGGCATGCCATAAACTATCGCACTTTTTTCATTTTCGTTGATACATGTAGCATCTTTTTTGGATAGATTTAAAGCTCCAATAGCTCCATCGTTTCCAATTCCTGTGAGAATCACACACATAATCTTTAATTTTTTTGTAATATTTAAGATTGAGCTAAAAAGCAAATCTATGTTTGGACTGTAATTTAATTTTTTATCACTTTTACTAAAGTACAAATTATCAAATTTATTTTTAACCTCATAATTTTCTGGAAGTATATATATCTTTTCATTTTTTAGTATAAGATTATCTTTTGTTTGAAGAACATCTAAAAAAGTATTGTTGTTTAATTGTTTTGCAAAACTTTCAATATACGGACTTTGCATATGTTGGGCTATGATGATTGTGCCATCAAAGTGCAAATCAAGAGATTTTATAATCTTTTGCATATGTCCAGGACCACCAGTGGAAGCACCTATTAAAATTAATTTTTTTATGTTCAAATTGTACTCTTTATCTAATATTTTAAAATTATATAATAAAATATTAAAAAACAAAGGAAAATTATGATTAAAAATATATCTGAATATGAATTTACTCCACTTCCAGTTGGTGTTGGGGGCTCTATGAGCGTATTGATAAGCCATGAAACTGCTCCACATTTTGCTATGAGGAAGTTCATCATTAAACAATGTGGCTCGATGCCTTTTCATACAAATACAGTTGAGCATGAGCAATATGTGCTAAATGGAAGTGCAAAAGTTGTAATCGGTGATGAGGAAAAAATAGCAAAAAAAGATGATATTTTATTTATCCCAGCAGGTGTGCCACACTCTTATGCCGTTGTGGGCAATGAGGATTATGAATTTTTATGTTTAGTGCCAAATATTGAGGACAAAATAGAAATACTCTCATGAAAATATCAGTACTTATCACAGGCTGCTCTACTGGGATAGGTTATTTTTGTGCCAAAGAGTTACAAAAAAATGGATATAAAGTTTATGCAACTGCAAGAAAAGAGGAAGATGTTCAAAGGCTAAAAATAGAAGGGTTGAACTCTTTCAAGCTTGATGTTACATGTAGAGATGACATAGAAAACGCAGTAAATTTTATATCAAAAGATAATGATGAAAAGCTTGATATGCTTTTTAATAATGCAGGATTTGGACAAACAGGAGCTTTAGAAGATTTAAGCGTAGAAGCTTTGAGAGAACAATTCGAGACAAATGTATTTGGAAACTTTGCTCTCACAAGGGCAATGCTAAAGCTTTTAAGGAAAACATCTAATCCAAAAATAGTTCAAAATAGTTCAGTATTAGGTTTTATATCTTTAAAATATCGGGGAGCCTACAATGCAAGCAAATATGCGATTGAAGGTTTAAGTGATACTTTGAGGTTAGAATTAGAACCATTTGGCATCAAAGTATCTTTGATTGAGCCTGGACCGATTAAAAGTGATTTTAGAAAAAATGCCTATGAAAAATTTAAAGAATATATAAAAGTAAAAGGCAGTTTTTATGAAAAAGATTATATCGGCGCAATTAAGCGTTTTGAATCCAGTGATGACGATAAGTTTGCCTTAGGGGAAAGTGCAGTTTGTGAAGCACTTTTAAAAATTATAAATTCAAAAAATCCTAAACCAAGATACAGAGTTACATTTCCAACGACGCTATTTTGGTTTTTAAAGAGAATTTTGAGTACGAAAATATTAGATAGGATTTTGAAAAGTGTTTGAGAATATAGAAACTCCCTGTTATGTCTGCGTTGAAGAACTCTTAGAAAAAAACTTAAAAATACTCTCACATGTGAAGCAAAAAAGCGGAGCTAAGATACTTTTGGCGTTGAAGGGTTTTGCATTTTACCATTTCGAGCCACTTGTTTCAAAATATTTGGATGGTTGTTGTGCTAGCGGACTTTGGGAGGCTAAGCTTTCAGATGAAGAATTTGGTGGTGAAACACATACTTACTCACCTGCCTTTAAAGAAGATGAGATTGATGAAATTTTAGATTTATCTCATCATGTTGTTTTTAACTCTTTCGCACAGTGGCAAAAATATAAATCAAAAGCTCTTAAAAAAACATCTTGCGGTTTGAGGATAAATCCAGAGTGTTCGTCTGCTCCGGTTGAGCTTTATAATCCTTGTGGGATATATAGTCGGTTTGGGGTGACTAAAAAAGAGTTTAGAGAAGATTTATTGGAGGGAATTGAAGGTTTTCATTTTCACGCGCTTTGCGAACAAGGTGCTGATGAATTGAAAACTGTACTAAAAGCGTTTGAAGAAAAATTTGGTAAATATATACACCAGGTGAAATGGATAAATTTCGGTGGAGGTCATCATATCACAAAAGAGGGTTATGATGTAGAAAAACTGATAAAATTAATCATTGATTTTAGAGAGAAATACGGTGTTGAGGTTTATCTTGAGCTTGGAGAAGCAGTAGGTTGGAGGACGGGTGTTTTGGTTTCAAGCGTTTTAGATATCGTTCATAACGGTATGGATATAGCTATCTTGGACGCCTCGGCTGAAGCACATATGCCGGATACTCTTGCGATGCCTTATCGTGCGGAGGTTAGAGGAGCAGGTTTGGCGGGTGAGAAATCATATACTTATAAATTGACTGGAAATAGCTGTTTATCAGGTGATATTATGGGAGATTACTCTTTTGATGAGCCGCTAAAAATAGATGATAAAGTTATATTTGAAGACCAAATTCATTACACAATTGTGAAAAATACATCGTTCAATGGAATAAAACTACCAAGCTTGACAATACTGAAGAAAAATGGGGAATTTGAGGTTGTTAAAACATTCGTATATGAGGATTATAAAAGTAGAAATTAGTTACATGTAGAGGCATTGACCTCTGCATGTAAAAACTTACTTTCTCAATTCATTTATCCAATCACTAAGCTCTGATTGAAGTTTTTCTTTTGGTGCTTCAAGCATGTCTATTTCAAATCTGTCTGCAAATTCGCATATACCGATAGACCTTGGCCTTATTGCTAAAATTCTAGCAACAGGAATCTCTTTTCCAAAACAAAAAATTACATTTTTCGCTTCAAGCATACCTTCGGCAACTACACCTTGTTTTAAGGACTTTGTGTGTGCCATATGGTCAAAAACTGTTATAAAAACTGCAAAAGGATGATTTTCTACTTTGTCTTTTAAAAAGCCAACTATATCATCAACACTTTTACAGCTTGTCTCACTCTTTAAGATTTGCGCTGTATAAATTGGATACTTATCTTTAAATATTACTTTTTTCATCTTTAATCTACTCCTTAATATTTTTAATCTCTGCTTCTAGGTCTTCTAGCCTCTCCTGAACTTCTGTTTCCCGAACTTCGATTGCCGGAGCTTCTTCTGTTTCGCTCACCACCTCTACCGCCTCTGTAACCACCTCTACTGCCTCTATCTCTACTGTTTCGCTCATTCATTCTCTTTATGATGCCTGAGAGTGATTTTTGATCAAAGCCTATTTTATTAGGACCTTGCAATAAGTTTTTATTTATAAGCATTGAGATAAGCTTTAAAGATATTTTGCTAAGATTTATATCGTCACCTAAGATATCTAGTATCTTTTGAGCATTTTCATCTAACTCTGCTTTTTCAATATCTTGTGCGATTTTTGTTAATTGTGATTCTTTCACATCATTTAAAGATGGAACCATTTTAAATTTAATATTTGTACCGACTTTTTTTGCAATTCTTTGCATGCTGCTATATTCCATAGGAGTTACAAGTGTGATAGCTGTTCCTTTTCTTCCTGCCCGCCCAGTTCTTCCTATCCTGTGCACATAACTTTCAGGGTCAAAAGGCATGTGAAAGTTAAAAACATGAGATATATCCGTCACATTTAAACCTCTAGCTGCTACATCAGTAGCTACTAATATCTCAATTTGAGAATCTCTAAAAGCTCTTATAACGCTCTCTCTCTGATTTTGTTCCATATCTCCATGAAGACCTTTAGCAGAGTAACCAATAGCCATCAATTGGGTAGATACTCGATCTACTTCTTTTTTTGTTCTGCAAAACACTATGGATTTCACGGGCTCAATGGAATCTAAAAGTCTTATAAGCGCATTATCTCGCTCTCGCTCTTCAATCACATAATAAAGTTGTTCGATATCTTCGTTTGTTGAGTGGTCTTTTGGTGTAATATTTACAAATTTTGGGTCATTTAGTTTTCTTTTAGCCAAGTTTTTTATTGGCTGAGGCATTGTTGCTGAAAAAAGTAGAGTTTGTCTCTCTTTTGGAAGATATTCTAGAATACTTTCTATGTCTTCTAAAAATCCCATATCAAGCATTTCATCTGCTTCATCTAATATTACAATTTTTGGTGCAAAATTTCTTAATCTATTGTTTTTTAAAAGGTCTAACATACGACCTGGAGTTGCCACGACTACGGTAGCACCTCTTTCTATAAGCCCAATTTGTCTAGTGTATGAACTTCCGCCATAAATTGTAGCAGTTTTTATATTTCTATGTTTACCAAGCGTAAATAATTCGTCACTAACTTGAGTAGCTAGTTCTCTCGTTGGAGTGATTACGAGAATTTGTACTCTTCTTTCAGCCGGGTTTATCATGCTCATAGTTGATAATCCAAAAGCAGCAGTTTTGCCTGTTCCTGTTTGAGCTTGTGCTACTATGTCATTTCCCTCTAAGATTAGTGGTATTGCCGCATCTTGTACGGGGCTTGGTTCTCTAAATCCTGCATCTACTACAGCTTTTAAGATATCCTTGTCTAAATTAAACTTGTCGAAAGTTGTTGTCATTTTGTTTCCTGTTTGAGAGTATTGTTAAATAATCTCGTTGTGTTTATTTTTCAAAACTACACCAAAGAAGATAAATGTAAAGTCACACTTTACTACATAAAAAATTTTGAGTTATTTAATTGTGTCGGTAACTCTGTAAACTAGTATGTAAAAAACCTACATACTCGCTCGGTTACCCAAATCTCGGCAGGTTTTGATGAAGTTCTCTAAGAAGTTCTGAATTGGCGAGCATTGTACTTAGTATTTACTTAAGAAGAGCTGTTAAGAAAATTGTCCACTTCTAAAAAATACTTTTTACTAACTAAAACAAACAAAAATATAGCAAACAGTGCGCAAGTAAAAAGTAAAATTGTAGCGTTCCAGCCAAAATCTTTATAAATTATAGCAGGGAGAAAAGAGCCCAAGGATCCGCCTATATAATAAAATGTAAGATACATACCAGATGTTAAAGATTTTTTATCTTCTCTTATTGTGTTCGCTAAACCAGATGAAATGGAGTGAATAGTAAACATACCAATAGAAAATATAAATAGCAGCAAAAATATAAAAGTAATATTTGTGCTGATGAAAAAAGTTGTAGTAAAGGCAAAAAAAATGGTTGCTATGATAATCGTATTGATTTCACTTTTGAAAAATTTGACAATGTATCTAGAAAATAGAGCTACAACTATACCAGTGCTATATCCTAGATACATAAGTCCGATTTGTGTTTCTGAGCTATTTGGGTTTAACTCTTTTATTCTAAAGGGTAAAATATTGAGCAGTCCTCCAAATACAAAAAATATAGTAAACATTAGTAAATAAACTGTTGTAAATCTTCTATCTTTTAATATAGACAGAACATCAGATAGGCTTGCTCTTATAAGTTTTGTATCGCCGCTATAGCTAATCTTGTGCACAAAATAAAGAGCTAATAATAGCTCAAATGAGAGTGAGAAAAACACCCATCGCCAGCCAAAATTTGTAGCAATAAATCCTGATAGTACTCTTCCGATGATTCCTCCAAGAACTGTAGAAGCTACATAAATAGACATGTTAAATTTTATATTTTCTTTATCAATATTTGCCAATATACTCATAATAGATGTTAAAATTGCGGGAATTACTAATCCCTCTACAACTCTGATTGCCAAAAAGACTTCATAAGTATCGCTGAAACCTAAAAGTATATTTGTAGTAAAGAGTATAATCGTAGCAATTTTGAGCATTTTTTTGGCTGAAAACTTTTCTAAAATATACCCATATATTATAGGGGCAATTGCCAAAGCAAAGAGTACGACAGCTGTGAAACTAGACGCCTTTACAACATCTACATTAAAAGCTTTTGCCAAAAGTGGCTGCAAGGGCTGAGTAGCATACATAACAGACAAAACAACAGCAATCATATAAACTAAAATTGCAAGCTCTGTCTTTTTCAATACCTTTCCTTTAACTTTTAGGCTTAGATGGTATAAATGGAGGTTTTGCAAACCATACAAAGAAAATTAATCCTAAAAATATGTAACCAGACAAGAGAAATATATCATCGCTAGACCTAGTCAGTGCTTGTTGATCGATTAGACGATTTATAAGCGGCAATGATGGCAAAGAGGCATTTTGAAGTGCTTGTAAGGCACTTGTTGATGCATGTGAAAAAGATGTTATTTGTTCGCTGAATATTGCATGATGATAACTTCCCCATCTTTCCCAAAGTGTTACTGCTATAGATGTTCCAAGCCCGCCACCTAAGATTCTTAGAAAATTAACCAAACCCATAGCAGATGCAGTATGGGCTTGGTTAATTTGAGATAAAATAATCGCAGTAAGCGGCACAAAAAACATCGCCATTCCTGCACCCATGAGAAGTCTAGGAAGCGAAGCTGCTATTAAATCTATTTGAGTAGTAAAATTTGACATCCAAAAATAGCCAATAGCAAAAATTATAAAACTTAGCGTAACAGTAGCTCTCAAATTAAGACGATGTAGGTTGCTCCCAATCACAGGGGAGAGCAAAAAAGCAAAAATTCCAACGGTAGCAGATGAAAAACCTGCCCAAAATGCAGTATAGCCTAGTTGAGTTTGCAACCATAAAGGAAAAACAACACCACCACCTAAAAAAACTGTATATCCCAGACTAATAGATAAGGCTCCAATGGTAAAGTTTCTGCTTTTAAATAGAGTTAGATCAATCACAGGATGTTCATTAAAAAGCTCCCAAACTATAAAAAATGATATAGAAATTAAGCTTACAATGCCAAGAGTAATAATTGTTATAGAAGAAAACCAATCAAGCTCATTTCCCTTATCGAGCATAATTTGGAGGGAACCAACACCTAAGATTAATAATCCTAGTCCTATATAATCTATTGGATGTTTAGCAGTTTGTGTTTCTCTCTCTTTTAACATTTGCCAAACGATAAAAGCACTCAAAAAACCTATTGGAACATTAATATAAAAAATCCAAGACCAAGAAAAATTATCCGTTATATATCCCCCAAGCAGTGGCCCTGCTATGGGACCGATTGTGACGGTCATAGCCCAAAAAGCAAGAGCCAAGCCTTTTTTATGCTGTGGATAATTTGATAATAACAAACTTTGGGACAGCGGCATCATAGGAGCAGCAACAGCACCTTGTAAAACTCTTCCAAGAATGAGCAGTTGATAGCTAGGAGCCATCCCGCACATCATGGAAGTCAGCGAAAATAAAGATGTAGAAAAAACAAAAAGTTTTACTTCTCCAAAGCGTTTAGCTAACCATCCAGTAAGTGGCATAGCTATAGCATTTGAGGCAGCAAAAGCTGTGATAACCCAAGTTCCTTGAGCAGGAGTTACACCTAAATCTCCTGCTATGGTCGGGATAGATACATTAGCTATAGTCGTATCCAGGACTTGCATAAAAGTGGCAAGTGCGAGAAAGAGCGTTAAAACAGCTAAAAGAGGTGTTGGAAAGGGCTCAAAAGTTTTCACATATTTTTCTTGATAATATTTCTTACAATAATTTCAGATTCTTTTATAGCATCTTGATAAAGAAGTTGTGGAGAATTCTCTTTTTTAGCTGATATCTTGCTATAAATATCGCCACCATACTTGCGCACATCAACTCTAACTTGCATTGAATTGCCTACATGTAGAGGATGTTTTGTTAGTTCATCTTGATTTAGTTTGATGCGAACGGGAATTCTTTGTACGATTTTGATCCAATTCCCTGTGGCATTTTGTGCAGGAAGCAGTGAAAATACCGATCCAGTTCCTGGATTTATTCCCTCTACCACTCCTCTGTATTTAACATCTTTTCCATATAAATCAGAATACATTTCAACATTTTGTCCGATTCTCATGTAGTGCAGTTGTGTTTCTTTAAAATTTGCATCAACCCAAAATCCGCTCATCGGCACAATTGCCAAGATAGTTGATGTTACTCCTACATGTTGCCCTTTATTAACCATCTTTTTAGCGATTACTCCACTAACAGGCGCGATAATATCACATCTCTTTAAATTTAAATAATTCTGTTTGACTTCTATTGCCGCTTTTAGTATTTCCGGGTTTTTAGATATATTTTTATTTTTTAAAATCGAGTTTAACTCCGCTATTTTTTGTTTTGCTATTTCAACATTTTTATTTGCTTTGTTATATGTGTATTTAAAATTTAGATATATTTCATCTGCAAGTACGTGATGTTTTAGCAAAAAATCTTCTCTTTTTAAATCAACTGTTGCTTTTTTGAGAGTTATTTTTGCTAATTCTAACGACGATGTGGCTACCTCTCTTTGCTTATATAATTTCTGTATATTTCTGACAGTATTTGCCAGATTTTCCTTAGCTTGCTCAAAAGATAATTTCAAATCGCGATCATCAAGTTTTACCAGCAGATCCCCATTTTTAACATATTGAGTCTCATTTATATAGACTGTATCTACTATTCCACTTATTTGTGGCGTTACATAGATAATATTTTGTTTTACATAAGCATTGTCTGTAGATTCGTAAAATTGTGCATACAAGTAATAATACGCCCCATATCCAACGCCTGCAAGAATAAAGAATAAAGCAAGTAATCGTAGTATATTGTTTCTCTTTTTTTTGTTGTTTTTTGTTGTTTTTTCTATCTCTGGCAAAATAAATCCTTATTATTGTTAGCAATTCTAATTAAATTAAAAGAGATTTTATCATTTTTTATGTAATACCAAGACAAGAAAGGATTATCTTTTTAACTCAAGCGGTCAATTTATCTTTTGCCCATCTCTAGGTTGGGATAATTTGTTTTGTAGTGAGATGCTGATGTTATTGTGGAAAAGTCCTCCATATGGCGTTTGTTTGTTTATTTTTTCATAAGTTTTACATAAATCAAAATCAGATTCTATCGCATTTTTCAGTATTTTAAGTATTTGTGTTGCATCATTTGGATTGACATGTGTTGGTGCTTCGTGTCCATAGGTAAAGTGTCTGTGTATTCTTTCTATTAGTTTTTTATTTCTTACTTCTATAAAAACTGAATCTAGCGGAGATTTGAAAAACATGACGGCATTTTTGATATTAATAGAGATATAAATAGTATCAAATCCATATATTTTTCTCGAAAATGAATCAAACAGGTATAAGTGTTTATTGTAGTTTTCATGAAAATTATCAAACATTAAATTTAAAATTTGAATTTTTTGCTCTTTTGTGTAAAAGTTTCCAATTTGCGAAAAACAAAAATTTAAAAGCGATTTTATACTATACCATTCAGTAGTTTCAAAAGAATAAGATAACATCTTTTTTATTCTCTCTTTTTTAAACATTTCTGTATTTGAATTAGTTTGTGTTCTATATACTCGAGGCACTGTGGTATCTCTATACATTGGACCTGGAAATTGCGGATGGATTACAAATCGCTCTTTATCCTCGTGCTGGAGGATGTATTTTAGACCACCAACATATCCCTCATCTATGATTTTTATCTCTTCTTTTGGGATAGATGATATAAGTTCTAAAAATTCATCTCTTTGAATATTTTCATCCCAAATCTGCTCTGGATATCTGAAAAACTTTGATATTTTTTCTAAAACATCAAAACCCGGTTTTTTTTGTGCAAGCCTATCTATCCAAGATGTGACCGTACGCCTATCTTTGCCTACGATGGAGGCAAACTTAGAAATGCTTAGTTGTGAGCGATTATAAATTTTTATTATCTTATCTATTGTATTCATTTTGTTATTGTACAACTTTTGTACAAAAAAAACAAATATGTACAATTTGACTTTTTTAGTACAAAAATAGTTTTTTAAAACTAAAACTTGTACCATCATATTTTTATCACTTAGAGTATAATTTATTAAAATAAAAAGGAGTATTCTATGGGAGCAATCTATGATAAAGTTTATGCAGAATCCATAAAAGACCCAGAGAAATTTTGGGCCCAGGCTGCTACAAAAGTTCACTGGTACCATAAATGGGATAAAGTTCTAGATGTTGTTGATGGTCATTATAGATGGTTTGTTGGCGGATGTATGAATACCTGTTACAATGCACTAGACCTACATGTAGATAATGGTCGAGGCGAGCAGCTGGCTCTTATTTATGATTCTCCTGTAACCGATACTAAAAAAACATATACTTATAGAGAACTTCGTGATCGTGTCGCAAAAACTGCTGGAATGCTTGTAAATAAAGGCGTAAACAAAGGTGATAGAGTAGTAATATATATGCCTATGATTCCAGAAGCTGTGATTGCCATGTTGGCGTGCGCTAGAATTGGAGCGGTTCATTCTGTGGTTTTTGGTGGATTTGCAGCACATGAATTAGCTACTAGAATCGAAGATGCAAAACCTAGAGTTATCATGAGTGCTAGTTGTGGGATTGAAGTAAGTAGAGTCATTCATTATAAACCTCTTTTAGATGAGGCCATAAAAAAATCGAGCCATAAACCAACAACCTGTTTTATATATCAAAGACCACAAGAGCGAGCTACCATGCTTCCTTGGAGAGATGTTGATTGGGCTGAAGAAGAAGAAAAAACAAATCCAGTAGATTGTGTGCCTGTTGATGCAATTGACCCACTTTACATACTTTATACTTCAGGAACAACTGGAAAACCAAAAGGTGTGATTAGAAGCAATGGTGGACATTCAGTCGCTATGAAATGGTCTATGGATAATGTATATAATGCAAATCCAGGTGATATTTTCTGGGCTGCTAGTGATGTTGGTTGGGTTGTAGGACACTCATATATAGTTTATGCCCCACTGATGAATGGCTGCACTACAATTTTATATGAAGGCAAGCCTGTGCGAACACCAAATCCAGGGGCATTTTGGAGAGTATGTGCTGAGTATAAAGTAAATGTAATATTTTCAGCTCCAACTGCTTTTAGGGCTATCAGAAAAGAAGACCCAAGTGGCGAATGGGCTAAAAAATATGATTTGAGCCACTTAAAAAGTGTTTTTGTAGCAGGAGAGCGATGTGATTCCCCAACTCTTGAATGGATAGAAAAAGTAACTGGAAAACCAACGATTGATCATTGGTGGCAAACAGAAACTGGCTGGGCGATTGTTTCAAACCCTATGGGGCTTGATCCTATGAAAGTGAAAGCCGGATCTCCTACAAAAGCTATGCCCGGTTTTGATTTACGAGTTTTGGATGCTGATGGAAAAGAATGCAAAGCTGGAGTTTTGGGAAATTTAGTTTTAAAATTACCTCTTCCGCCAAGTTGTCTTATGGGAATTTGGAATGATGATGCACGGTATAAACGCTCGTATCTCAATTTTTATGATGGCTATTATCTAACCGGAGATTCTGGTTATATAGATAAAGATGGATATGTTTGGGTGATGGGAAGGATGGATGGAGTTATCAATGTTGCAGGACATCGTTTGTCAACGGGTGAGATGGAAGAAGTTGTTGCAAAACATCCAGATGTCGCAGAATGTGCTGTGATAGGAGTTGACGATGATTTAAAAGGCGAAGTTCCTATGGGTTTTGTTGTTTTAAAAGAGGGAATTGAGCGAGATGCAAAATCACTTGCGGATGGAGTTGTTCAGTTAGTTCGTGATGAGATAGGAGCAGTTGCCAGTTTTAGGATAGCAACAGTAGTAACAAGGCTTCCAAAAACAAGAAGTGGAAAGATTTTAAGAGGAACTTTGCGTTGTATAGCAGATGGAAAAGAGTGGAATATGCCCTCAACCATAGAAGACCAAAGTGTTTTGCCCGAGATAGAAAAAGCGATAAATGAATTAGGGTATCCAAAATTAAAACAAAATTTTTCTTGAAAAGTTTGTAGCTTTAGCAAAGGATGTAAGATGAAGCACTCTTGCCAAAGGCAAAGCAATAGTTAAGAGGAATTTTTAATGGGCTTTGCCTCAGTAAAATTAAAATTTTTCTTGAAAAGTTTGTAGCTTTAGCAAAGGATGTAAGATGAAGCACTCTTGCCAAAGGCAAAGC
>CAZYTB010000014.1:18587-30277 GCA_964650375.1 uncultured Campylobacterales bacterium
AGCTTTAGTGAGAGGAATTTTTAATGGGCTTTGCCCAATAAAAAGGAGAAATTAAATGATAAGTGCAGGTAAAAAATTTAGAAATGCTTTAAAAGAAAATAGTCCATTGCAAATTTTAGGTGTTATCAATGCTTACAGTGCCATGCAAGCACAAAGAGTCGGAGCAAATGCCTTATATCTCTCAGGTGCTGGAGTTGCAAATGCGAGTTATGGCTTGCCTGATATCGGCATGACAGGACTTGAAGATGTTTGTATCGACATAAGGCGAATTGCAGGTGCGTCTGATTTGCCATTATTGGTTGATGCAGATACTGGTTTTGGTGGAGCTTTTAATATCTCAAGAACTATAAAAGAGATGACAAGAGCAGGAGCTGCCGGATGTCATATAGAAGATCAAGTGGCTCAAAAAAGATGTGGACATAGACCAAATAAAGAATTGGTAAGCACAGATGAGATGTGTGATCGAATCAAGTCTGCGATTGATGCTAAGATAGACCAAGATTTTGTTGTTATGGCGAGAACCGATGCACATGCAAGTGAAGGACAAAGTGCTACACTTGATCGTGTTAGTGCCTATGTTGAAGCCGGAGCTGATATGATATTTGCTGAAGCTATTCACACATTAAAAGAGTATGAAGAATTTACAGCTCAAGTAAAAGTGCCGGTTTTGGCAAATTTGACTGAATTTGGTGCAACTCCATTTTTTACAGTAGATGAGTTAGCAAGTGTTGGAATATCTATGATACTTTATCCACTCTCAGGATTTAGAGCGATGAATAAAGCGGCACTTGAAGTATTTAAAGCGATTATCGAGAAAGGAACACAAAGTAGTACTATAGATATTATGCAGACAAGAATGGAGCTTTATGATATGTTGGATTATCATTCTTATGAAGAGAAGCTTGATGAACTTTTTTCTAAAAATAAATAAAGGATAAAAATATGAGTGCTAAAAAAACTGGTGGTTTAGCTGGTGTGGTAGCAGGCGAGAGCGGTATATGTACAGTAGGACAAGGAAGTGGGCTGAATTATAGAGGTTACAGTATAGAAGATTTAGCAAATAACGCAACTTTTGAAGAGGTTGCATTTTTACTTCAATATGGTGAATTACCAAATAAAGAAGAGCTTGAAAACTATAAAAAAGAGTTGATAAAAGCAAGAGTTTTACCAGAAGCTTTAAAAAACATACTTAAAAATCTTCCACCAGATTCACATCCTATGGATGTTATGCGAACTGGTTGTTCTGCTCTTGGAGCGCTTGAGCCTGAAAGTGATGATTTTAGTGACCAGGATAGAGTTATAATTAGATTGTTGGGAGCATTTCCATCAATTTTGCTATATTGGCATCATTTTGGTAAAGACTACAGTGAGATGTCAACTAAGAGTTCACAAGACACTATCGCTGGGTATTTTTTAGAAAAGCTACACGGAAAAGCTCCTAGCGAGGAAGATATAAAGTGTATGCATACATCTTTGATTTTATATGCTGAACACGAATTTAATGCCTCAACATTTGCAGCAAGGATTTGTGCTTCAACACTCTCTGACATGTTTAGCGCAATCACAACTGGTATTTGTGTGCTAAGAGGTCCTTTACATGGCGGTGCAAATGAAGCGGCTATGAAGTTGATAGATTCTTTTGATTCAGTAGAAGAAGGGGTAAAAGGTGTTTATAAGATGCTTAATGAAAAAACTCTTCTTATGGGCTTTGGACATAGAGTTTATGGTCTTGGCGGCGATCCTAGAAGTCCGCTTATAAAAGCGTGGTCTAAGAGACTCGGGGGTGATACTAAGATATTTAAAATTAGTGAAGCTATCGAGGGTGTTATGAAAAAAGAGAAGCCACAACTTCCAACAAATGCCGACTTTTATAGTGCGTCAGCTTATAGATTTTTAAATATTCCAACAGATTATTTTACTCCTGTTTTTATTATGAGTCGAACTACTGGTTGGGCAGCACATGTAAAAGAGCAAAGAGCAAATAATAAGTTAATCCGCCCAAGCAGTGAATACAATGGGCCTGATAATAGAGAATATATAAAATTAGAAAATAGATAAGGGATAGATTATGAGTGGAGATATAGGAATATTAGATACAAAAAGACCAGATTTTGACAAACTTTTAACTGACATCGCAGAGTACGCGATAAATTATGAAATAAATTCTCAAGAAGCTTATGATACGGCAAGATATTGTCTTATGGATACTGTGGGTTGTGGGCTTTTAGCTCTAAGGTATCCAAATTGTACAAAACTTTTAGGACCAGTAGTTCCAGGGGCAAATTTTGCTGGACTTGGTGCAAAAGTTCCAGGAACTTCTTATCAGTTAGAGCCAGAGCGCGCCGCATTTAATATAGGAGCCATGGTTAGATGGTTAGATTATAACGATACATGGTTAGCCGCTGAGTGGGGTCATCCAAGTGATAATTTAGGTGCTATTTGGGCAGTTGCAGATTACCTTAGTAGAAAAAATTTGAGCGAGGGAAAAGAAGCGTTAAAAGTAAAAGATATTTTAACAGCGATGATTAAAGCACACGAAATTCAAGGTGTGCTAGCACTTGATAATTGTTTCAACCGAAAAGGTATGGATCATGTTCTTTTAGTCCGTATTGCTTCAGCGGCAGTTGCTTGTACTATGCTTGGTGGAACTTTTGAAGAAATCAGAAATGCCGTCAGTCATGCTTTTGTAGATGGAGGAGCTTTAAGGACTTATCGTCATGCCCCAAATACGGGGTCGCGAAAATCTTGGGCAGCAGGAGATGCTAGCAGTAGAGGCGTAAATTTAGCTTTAAAAGCACTAACTGGCGAGATGGGATATCCTTCAGTACTCAGTGCGAAAGTTTGGGGTTTTGAAGATGTAAAGATGGGTGGTCAAAAGCTTACGATTCCTCAGCCTTTTGAGAGTTATGTTATGGAAAATATACTTTTTAAGATAAGTTTTCCAGCAGAATTTCACGCACAAACCGCATGTGAGTGCGCTGTAAAATTACATGATGAAGTCAAAGATAGACTCGATGAAGTAGATAAAATTGTGATAACTACGCAAGAATCAGGACATAGAATTATCAATAAAGTAGGACCTTTGGCAAATCCGGCTGATCGTGATCATTGTATCCAATATATGGTTGCAGTTCCTCTTATATTTGGAAATTTGAGTGCAGATGATTATGAGGATGATGTAGCAAGTGACCCAAGGATTGACGCCTTGCGCAATAAAATGGTTGTAGAAGTAGATGAGCGATACACACAAGAATATTTGGAAGCAGATAAGCGCTCAATCGCAAATGCTGTACAAATTTTCTTCAAAGACGGATTACATACAAAAAAAATAGAAATAGAAT
Source organism: uncultured Campylobacterales bacterium (assembly GCA_964650375.1). Lineage (GTDB taxonomy): Bacteria > Campylobacterota > Campylobacteria > Campylobacterales > Sulfurospirillaceae > JAADIZ01. Next base: position 21,929 of record CAZYTB010000014.1, read on the forward strand.
ATCCAGTAGGGCACAGAAGAAGAAGAGAAGAGGGAATCCCTTTGCTTGTTGAAAAGTTTAAAACAAATTTACAAACCAGGCTTTCACCAAAAAAATCAGCTCTCATAGAAGAAATATGCGAGTCACAAGAGAAATTAAACAGTATGAGTTTTAACGAATTCAGCGACTTATTTGCTTTATAAGGCGAGTTGTAAATCATCTTGGATAATTAAAAAATGCCCGCAATGCTAGTTTTATGGGGAGAAAAAGGATTTGTGCAACGAAACTATAATGTCCTTGATATATGGCGTAAATATGCTCTACATGTAGAGGGAAAAAGCTTGGATTGCGGGTATTTTTTAATTGAGGAGGCTCCTGCTGCGGCATATAAAGAGTTGCTTAGATTTTTTGATGGTAAATAGTTTAATAATCTTTTTAAGATAAGAAAAGTTCCGCGTTTAAAGTATTTTAAGAAAAGTTTGCTGAAGCAATCATTACTGCTTTTTGTTAATTTATAATATACCTAATAGGTATGTTATATATAAATTTAAAATGCTCCGTTTTGTCTAAAAAATGATTTTTTTCTAAAATTACATAAGATGGATTTGGCGTAGTTTCAAAGCCGCTATTTGGTAGCCATTCGTGATATACCCATTGTATAAGTCTTAAAATATCTTCATATTCACACTCAACATAAAATGATGCACAAACATCTGATGGGATTTCAAAATAGGACAATGCAGTTTTAACCACATCTTTGTCTAATCCTAGAGATATACTAGCTACATAAAAACAATCTTCTAATGGTGTTATGATTGGGTTATCATGATAAATACCGATTTGTTCATAGTTCTCGATGTTGTTAGAATAAACCCAAGTCATAAGTTTTTGCCAAGTCTGGATAGTTGATTTTTTATTGTATCCTTTTTGCCTGATATAATAGAGCCTTTTTGGTTCAGTTTTGATTATTTTTGGCTCTAAATATGAAAAGTCAGTATTTAGCAAGAAAGGGCTTTGAAGGGTGTTTAGAATTTCATCAGAATAATCTTTATAACCGCCATGACGCCATATTGTCGGCGTTTGGTTGAAACGATTTTTGAAGGCTCTAATGAAAGAAGATTGAGAATGATATCCACACATATTTGCAATCTGTGTTATGGTTGAAAATTTATTTGTGATGAGTAGATTTGACGCTTTTTGCAGACGGATAGATTTAATGACTTCATAAATATTCATACCCATTTGCTCTTTAAATATCCTGTGAAAATGGAACTTGCTTACACCAAATTCTAAAGATAATTCATCTATATTTATATTTGTTTCAATATATTCATAAATATAAAACATCAAATTATTTGCTAATTGACTATGTTTATTTTTAGTTTCTTTTTTCATAAGAAAAACTATAGCATTTATTAGCAAAAATAGACAATAAAAAGAGCAAAAAATGAAAAGAATAATTTTTTATGGAGTGATATTATGCTTACATATTTAAATCAAGGAAAAACTTATGTCAAATGCATATTTAGCAGAACCATTTAAAATAAAAATGGTTGAACCACTTAAAATCATCTCCAAGCAAGAGAGAAAAGAAGCCATCATAAGAGCTGGATACAATCCTTTTTTATTAAAATCAGATGAGGTTTATATCGATCTTTTAACAGATTCAGGAACAGGAGCTATGAGTGATAATCAATGGGCAGGTTTAATGCTTGGTGATGAATCTTATGCTGGAAGCAGAAATTATTATAATTTAGCTAAAAGCGTTAAAGATATATTTGGTTATGAGCATGTAATCCCTACACATCAAGGTCGCGGAGCAGAGCAAATACTTTTTCCACAATTGATAAAAAAAGGGCAATTCGTGCTAGGCAATATGCACTTTGATACAACTAAAGCTCACATCGAACTCTCAGGTGGATACGCTCGTAATTTTGTGATTAAAGAGGCGTTTGATACGCAAACACCATATCCTTTCAAGGGCAATATTGATGTAGAAAAGATGGAAGCCTTTATCAATGAAAAGGGAGCTTCAAATATAGCTTTTATCTTGATAACCATCACATGTAACTCTGCAGGCGGGCAACCTGTGTCTATGGCTAACATAAAAGAAGTGCATACCTGTGCCCAAAAATATGGAATTAAGATATTTTTTGATGCTGCTCGTTATGCTGAAAATGCTTATTTTATAAAACAAAGAGAAAAAGAGTACCAAAATACTTCGATATCCAAAATTATAAAAGAAATGTTTTCTTATGGAGTTGGTACTACTATTAGTGCTAAAAAAGATGCATTGGTTAATATTGGCGGGTTGTTGTGTTTTAAAGATGATGTAGAGTTGTTTACAAAATGTCAAGCCATGTGCGTTCCTATGGAGGGATTTCCAACCTATGGCGGGCTTGCTGGTCGTGATATGGAGTGTCTTGCTCGCGGACTTAGAGAAGGTGTTGAAGAAGAATATCTTAAGTACCGCATTGATCAAGTAAAGTATTTAGGAGATCGCCTCAGTGAAGCTGGAGTACCTGTACAGCTCCCTATTGGCGGACATGCTGTATTTGTAGATGCCGCTCGTTTGTTGCCACATATTCCTTCATATCAATTTCCAGCACATGCATTGGCTAATGAGCTTTATATACACAGTGGTATCAGAGCAGTGGAAATTGGCTCTTTGCTCTTAGGGCGAGATCCCCAAACGAAAAAACAACAAGAATCACCAATGGAATTGCTACGATTAACTATACCTCGTCGTGTATATACCTATAATCATATGGATTTTGTAGCAGATGCACTTATCGATATTAGCTCTAACGCTAGAAGTATTAAAGGTGTTAAATTTACTTATGAGCCTGAAATATTGAGACACTTTACGGCAAGATTTGAATTAACAGAAGAAGTTTAATATGGTAGCCTAATAAAAATAATGGGGTTCTAAATATGATTGTTTAAACTCCATTTTTCTTGTTTTGCTAAAATACCGCATGAAAGATAAATTATATTCTTATGTTCTGGTGGCTTTACAATTTATCTTTATTATTGCCTTGCTGCTTTTAGATAAATCAGTATTTTTCAAAACTATACCTTTGCTCATTTTTGTTTGTGGTTTTGGTGTCGGGATTTACGCTCTGATGCACAATGGGCTAACAAATATCAATATAATTCCAGAAATAAAAGAAAATGCTTTACTGATAACAACAGGTGCTTATAAATACATAAGGCATCCCATGTATTTTTCTGTAATTTTTATGATGTTAGGTGTTGTGATATCTAATTTTAATTTTTTGAGCCTTCTTTTGTACGCACTTTTGATTTTAACACTTTTTTTAAAAGCAAAAAAAGAAGAGATATTGTGGGCAAAAAAGTCGGATGAATATAAAATATACATGAGTAAAACAAAAAGAATTATACCTTTTATTTTATAAACGATACATACACGAAAATTTGATAAAATTCTTTAGAATTTTTAAAGGACAAAAATGCAGCAAAAATTAATCACAAAAAACATAAAACTTAACTCAGGAAATATTGACTCTAAAAGAGAAGAGATAAGAAATTATTTTTTAAAAACTTATGAACTTTTTGAAAAACAATTTGAGATATTTGTTGATGATAGTATTTTTTACGAAAGACCTGAACCATTAAGACATCAGTTGATTTTCTATTTTGGGCATACCGCAACATTTTATATTAATAAATTAATCTTAACAAAACAGATAAAAAAGCGAATAAATCCGATATATGAGTCAATGTTTTCAATAGGTGTTGATGAGATGAGTTGGGATGATTTGAATGAAAAACACTATGAATGGCCTAGTGTTGATGAAGTGAAAGAATATAGAGAACAGGTAAAAGAAGTCGTGCTGGATTACATAAATCAAGTAGAATTTAGTTTGCCTATATCTTGGAATAGTCCTATGTGGGTTATTTTGATGGGAATTGAGCACGAGAGGATTCATATAGAAACATCTTCAGTTTTGCATAGACAGCTAGATATTTCAAAAGTAAAAGAACATAAAGATTTTAAGATTTGTGAAGATATAAGTGAAAAATATCCCAAAAATGAACTTCTTGATGTCAAAGGGGCAAAAGTAACTCTCGGAAGAGCAAAAGAGAGTGATGATTTTTATGGCTGGGATAATGAATATGGTGAAAAAGAAGAAATAGTAGAAGATTTTAAAGCTTCAAAATACCTAGTAAGCAATGGCGAATATTTGGAATTTGTAAATGCCGGTGGTTATGAAAAAGATGAATACTGGAGCGAAGAGGGCAAGGGCTGGAAAGGTTATGTTAAGGCAAAATATCCAACTTTTTGGATAAAAAAAGGCAAAGAGTTTAAATACAAAAGTCTAACTAAAATATTACCTTTGCCATTAAATTGGCCAGTTGATATTAATTACTTGGAAGCTGAGGCGTTTTGTAACTATCTTAGTAAAAAATTATCCAGTAATATCATACTTCCTAGCGAAGCCATGTATAGATGTTTGAGAGAGAATTGTGGAATAATAAATGAGATAAATGTTGACACAAACATAAACTTTGAACATTATGCATCATCAATGCCAGTTGACATGTTTAAACACGATAAATTTTACGATGTAGTTGGAAATGTGTGGCAGTGGACCTCTACATGTATAGATGGTTTTAAGGGTTTTGAAGCCCATCCACTTTATGATGACTTTTCAGCTCCAACATTTGATGGCAGACACAATATTATAAAAGGGGGCTCTTGGGCTTCAACTGGCAATGAAGTCTTAGCAAATAGCAGATATGCTTTTAGAAGACATTTTTTTCAACATTGCGGCTTTAGATATGTGGAAAGCTCAAGCCAAAATATAGATGATGAATTGTATTATGAAAAAGATGAAATCATCTCTCAATACTGCGAATTTCACTATGGAGATGAGCATTTTTCTGTACCAAATTTCGCTAAAAAAATAGCCCAAATCGCAGACAAATATGCGATAAATAGAAATAGAGTTTTAGATATAGGTTGCAGCGTTGGAAGAAGCTCTTTTGAATTGTGTAGCAATTTTAAAAGTGTAACCGGTATAGACTTCAGTGCTAGATTTATCTCTGTTGCACAATCTTTTAAAGATAAAGGAATCTTGAGGTTTGAGAAAAAAATCGAAGGCGATATAAAAGAAAACAGAGAAATAACTCTAAAAAGTATCGTTCTTGATGAGGTAGATTTACAGAGATTAGAATTTTGGCAAGGCGATGCTTGTAATCTAAAACCCCACTTTAAAAATTATGACATGATTGTTGCTATAAACTTACTAGATAGATTATATGACCCAAAATTATTTTTAAAAGACATGGCAAAAAGATTAAATGAGAATGGTATATTTATAATTGGCAGTCCATTTACATGGAGTGAGGAATATGTAAAAAAGGAAAATTGGCTTGGTGGAAAAGTGGAAGACGGCAAGCCAATATATTCTTATGATACACTAGCAAAAATTTTAAATGAAGAGTTTGAGCTAGTAGATGGACCATTTGATGTTGAATTTGTTATACAAGAACATGTGAGAAAATATCAACATAGCTTTAGCAAGTTTTCGATTTGGAAAAAAGCCTTAATTTAATATCTTAATTTCGTTTTGTATTTCTTTTACGACTTTGGAAACATCGCCCATACAGCAACTTCCAGAAGGGTTTTTTGTCTCACAAGAACAACCAATAGTTGCCATGTTGTGTTTGATGTTATCAAGTGCTCCACTCTTTCCATCTTGAAGTAAATCGTCTTTGATTCTCTCTTTACTCCATCCAAAACAGTAGCAAATATTGGCTGGTTTTGCTCCATCTTTTAATCCTACAACAACGCTCATATCTTTTTGGGTTAATATCTCGTCTTCTTTAAAATATATAACTTCACATGTAGAAGTTTTGCAATAATGAAAACCTTCGTATGAGTTTATTTTAGATTTTACCCCATCTTTTAGTAGGTGTTTTAGCGTGTCCCCCAGAACTTCTTTAGCATTTTGTGAGCATTTTGGGCACCCTAGTTTTCCCTTTGGTTGTGGAGCACAGCAAGCGTGGCCATTGTTTATTGGTTTTGTTTCACAACTTGAAAATTTCATCATAAGTTCCTTGCATAGTTAGCATGCTTTAGTTTAAGTATATATCGAATTTATAAATTAATTATTAATGTGACAAGAAGAAAAGTATTATATATCAATATATGTTGATATATAATTATAATTATGATATACTTTCCGAAAAAGAAAGGATTAGAGCATTATGGATATATTTTTAAAAACAGTTGGCGCTATAAATGATGAAACTAGGATACGAATTCTTAGATTTATAGATATAAATGATGAAGTATGTGTTTGTGATATAGAAAATTCATTTGATATGATTCAATCTCGTATTTCAAGACATTTAAAGATACTTAAAGATGGCGGGTTTTTAAAGGTTGAACGAAAGGGAAGATGGGCATATTATAGTATTCGTGCTCCTCTTGATGTTTTTAGACAGTCCATATTAAATGAGATAGGCTTTTTAGAATTAGATATCCCAACTTTAAACAAAGGATGCGAGATAGATGCTTCTAGCTAGTTCAATTTTTTCAATAACGCTAATTTTTATCATTTGGCAACCTCGCGGTTTGCAAATTGGATCAACTGCGATAGCAGGAGCAATCGTAGCTTTATTATTTGGTGTGGTAAATTTTCATGATGTTCTAACTGTTACAGGCATAGTTTGGGATGCAACACTCACTTTTATCGGTATTATAATTCTTTCTATGGTACTTGATGAGATAGGCTTTTTTGAGTGGTGCGCTATCAAGATGGCAAAACTTAGTCATGGTAATGGGTTGCTTATGTTTATTTATGCCTTGTTGCTCGGAAGTTTTGTTTCTGCTCTTTTTGCCAATGATGGAGCGGCACTCATACTAACACCTATTTTACTAGTTCAGATGAAATTGCTAAAACTGAATACTAAAACTATTCTAGCCTTTTTATTAGCAGGTGGTTTTATAAGTGACAGTGCTTCTTTACCATTTGTGTTTTCAAACTTAACAAATATAGTAACAGTAGATTATTTTCACATAGGATTTTTAGAGTACACATTAAATATGGTCATCCCCTATGTTGTAAGTACCATAGCTTCCATAGTAGTACTTTGGTTGTTTTTACGGAAAGATATACCAAAAACTGTGGATATAAGCTTACTTAAAAATGAAAATGATGTTTTAAAAAATAAAACTCTTTTTAAATTTAGCTGGTTTTTCTTAGCACTTTTATTAGCTGGATATTTTATTGGTGATTATTATGATTTACCTATTAGCTTATTTGCTCTTGGCGGGGGACTTCTGTTTTTACTGATTGCCAGTTATACAAAAAGCGCTAAAGCATGGCTCACTATAAAGAACGCTCCTTGGCAAATTGTCTGGTTTAGTATAGGACTTTATATTGTTGTTTATGGTTTAAAAAATGCAGGCTTGACCGATTATCTTGCAATCATTTTAAAAGATTTAAGTAAACAAGGCGATGTTTTAGCGGTTGTTGGAACTGGATTTATATCAGCATTTTTAAGCGCTATTATGAATAACATGCCAACTATCATGATTATGGATATTTCTTTAACTGATGTAGGTAATCATGCCATGGTGTATGCAAATATCATAGGAAGTAATTTGGGACCTAAAATGACACCATTTGGCTCACTTGCGACTCTTCTTTGGTTACATGTATTAGCAAAAAAAGGAGTCAAGATAGGATTTTGGCAATATTGTAAATTTGGACTTTTAGTAACACCACCTGTGCTATTGATTGTATTGTTATCATTAGTCTAAAAAACAGTAAAATGAAACATACAAAAGTCATTCTTCGTGTTTCAGTCGTGAGGAATTTTTGTTTAGCAATGCTTTGTAAAAAAAGGAGCGTAAAATGAAAAGAGTATTGGTTTTATGTACCGGAAATAGTTGCAGAAGCATTATAACTGAAGCTTTGATCAATGCAAAACTTGATGGCATTGAAGCAAAAAGTAGCGGCGTAAAAGCAAGTGGAAAAGTAAATTCAAATACAAAAAGATTATTGGTAGAAAAAGGAATTTGGAAAAAAGAGTATCACTCAAAAACACTTGATAGTGTAATAGATGAAGATTTTGACTTGGTTATTACAGTTTGTGATAATGCAAAAGAATCTTGTCCTATGTTTCCAAAACCAGTTACTAAAATACATGTAGGATTTATTGACCCAGATGGAGAGAATTATGATGAGTTTGTTAAACTTTATGATGAGATAAAAGAGGTATTGCTTCCAAAAGTGAAAAAAGCTTTAAAAATTTAAAAAAAGGATAAAAATGTGGCAAGAGAGCGTAAACTATCTAACAGTTGATTTGATGGGACTGAGCGGAAAAGTAAAT
>CAZYTB010000015.1:0-29605 GCA_964650375.1 uncultured Campylobacterales bacterium
TTAAAAGCTCTCTGTTTATTATAGCTGATTTGCTATTTGGTATTATACGAGGTATCCTGTCACCGGAACTCTGTCACCGGAACTCTTATGTTGTTTTATTCTCCATAGTGTGTCCACATTCTAGATATTCTAATAACTTTATCATTTTCTCTAACTTCATAAACTATTCTATGTTTAATATTTATTCTTCTTGAATACGAACCCATTAAATTTCCAAGCAATTTTTCATATGGAGGTGGTTTTTGAAATGGATTGTTTTTTATGAGTTCAATTAACTCTTTGGCTTTCTTGTCTAAATTAGTAGATGAGAGTTTTTTGGCATCATTTAAAGCCTGTTTTGAATAGACTACTTTATAGTTTACCATTCAATATCTTCACTAAATTCACTGTCCGGTGCGTCCATAGCTTCTTTTATAGAGTCTGCCATACCAGTAATTGAATTTAGATACAAAGTCTCTTCTATAGCATTCCAATCCTCTTCTGAAATCATCACAACATTATTTCTTTTTCCTGTAATCATAATAGGCTGATGTGTTTGAGATGTTTCATCCATAATCTTATATATATTAGTTCTAGCTTGGCTAACTGTCATAACTTTTGTCATGAAAACTCCTTATTTTCAAATAGTACCATATATCGTACATATTGTCAAGTTGCATTTATGAAAGATAACGGTCGCGCTGAGCACGAAGCGGACACATCGCATCTATTTATTATTGGACATTATATACATGTGGGGTTTAATATGCAATAATATATGTCTATCTATAATGTCATGATATTCTCTATAATTTCATTTTTATAATTAATTTTACTTATTTATGTATAATTATTAGAAAGATTAATGTCTTAAATCTATGTGATAATGTAATATATAGACATATGTCTTCTATTTTGAAGATTATTATTAAATTTGACAATATATCCTGCTATTTTTAGAGTATAATTTGGAAGTCAAAAAGAAACTACTTGCTTCTCTTAGGGATAAAATCCATTTTAAACATTGCAGTATAAGAACAGAATAAGGAAAAAAGAGGCTATTTTATCAGTCTATCTTGGGACTTTATGGTTCATAAAATATTATATTTGCTATGCTATATATTATCAACTTATTCATCTTTGCCATAAGGACTTTTTTTTCTGAATTGAGTTATTAATTTTCTCTTTATCTTTTTTGTTTAAAACTGCTTTTTTAAACTTTTCTTAGTTTTCTGGTGATTTTATCAGTAGTTCATTAATTCCACTGCTTTGTTTGACTTTGCAAAATGAAAATCGCAATTCTTAATTCGATAAGATTATGTTACAAAAATAAACATTTTTTATCATTATTGTATTAATTTAAATCTATATATAAAAAAATTAAACTTAAGTTAGATACAATGAGAAAATTTAATTTTAGGAGTTTTGATATGTTTAAGAATGTGGGTTTAAAATTTCTTACACTTTTGTTTGTTTCTGGTTTCTTGTTTTTGAATGCGGGAACTATTAAAATAGGTGCTATTGTTTCAGCTACAGGTCCAGCTTCATTTTTGGGTGATCCTGAGCTAAAAACCTTGCAACATTATGTTAAAAAGATAAATGATGAGGGTGGAGTCAATGGTCAAAAAATAGAACTTATATATTATGATACTGGTGCTAGTCCAAAAAAAGCAGTAACATTTGTAAAAAGATTGATCAATCAAGACAAAGTTGTAGCTATTATCGGACCTTCAACTACTGGTGAAACTATGGCTATCATAAAATTTGTTCAAAAAGCAAAGATTCCTATGATATCTATGGCAGGGGCTGTTGTGATTATAAATCCTGTTAAAAAATATGTATTTAAGATGGTGGCAACTGACAGGATGGCTTGTCAGAGAATTATGCAAGATTTAAAGAAAAGAAAACTTACAAATCTGGCACTCATCTCTGGAAGTGGTGGTTTTGGAAGATCTATGAGAAAACAGTGTATAGAAGTAGCTCCTGATTATGGTATAAAAATAGTGGCAGATGAAACTTATGGCAAAAAAGATTCGGACATGACAACTCAACTGCTTAAAATTAAAAACAACAAAAAAGTTCAAGCTGTTCTAAATCCAGGCTTTGGTCAAGGTCCTGCTATCGTTACAAAAGATTACAGGCAATTAAAAATTAAATATCCACTTTATGAATCTCATGGCGTTGCATCTAAAAAATATATTGAAATCGCGGGAAAGGCGGCAAATGGTGTTAGACTTGTTTCTCCTCCTGTAGTTGTAGCTGATAAGTTAGCTGATTCAAATCCAGTAAAAAAAGTGGCACTGGCATATAAAAATGAGTATGAAAAAACTTTTAAGACTCCAGTTGCAAGTTTTGGTGGGCACGCATATGATTCACTTTATGCCATAGTAACAGCGATAAAAGCGACAGGCTCAACAAATCCGCAAAAGATAAGAGATGGTTTAGAAAATCTTAAAAATTTTCAAGGTGTTGATGGCGTTATAAACATGAGTAAAACTGATCACTTGGGACTTGATACAAAAACTGGTATGGTTTTACTGGAAATTAAAGATGGCGACTGGGTAATAGTAAAATAAGGCTAAAAGAGTGAATGAACTTTTTGGGTTTCTTCTATCAGGAGTAACAGTAGGTTTTATTTATGCCCTTGTCGGTATTGGTTTTACTGTTATTTATAATTCTAGTGGAATCATAAACTTTTCACAAGGCGAGTTTGTGATGGCAGGGGGCATGTCAGCAGTTTTTCTTTTGAAAGCTGGCTTTCCTCTTGGTGCTTCTTCTATTTTGGCGATTTTGATTACTTCGATGATAGGAATATTTTTATATAAACTTATATCTATGTCAAAAGATAGTTCTCAAATTTCCCTTATTATCCTAACCTTAGGATATGCGATATTTCTAAGAGGTTTAGCGCAAGTAGTTTTTGATAAAGAACTTCATACTATGCCCTCATTTGTTGGTGATGGCGCATTTGATATCTTAGGTACAACTCTTACTTATCAAGCTATTTTGATAATGGTTGTTTCCATCTTTATCGTTATCTCATTGTATTTCTTTTTTAAAAAAACGAAAACCGGTCAAGCTATGATGGCAGCTTCTATCAATGTAGATGCTGCAAAACTGATGGGCATAAATATAAAAAAGATTTTAATGCTAAATTTCGCTCTCTCAGCTATAATTGCTTCTATCGGTGGGATACTCTTGACGCCTATGACTTCTACTAACTATGAAGTGGGTATTATGCTCGGTCTTAAAGGCTTTTGTGCTGCTATTATTGGAGGTCTTGGCAATCCTTTTGGTGCAGTTGCCGGTGGTTTGGTTTTGGGTATTTTAGAATCATTGGTTGCTGGATATGTATCTTCTGAATATAAAGATGCAGTTGCTTTCATTGTACTTTTGGGTATATTATTTTTTATGCCAGGCGGTATTTTTGGAAATACGAAAGCTCAGAGAGTATAAATGCAAAAAATATCAATATTAAAAAGATATAATATAAATAAACAAATACTTTTATTTACTGCAATATTGATGGTGGTACCACTTTTTTTTCAAAATGATTTTTACTATGAATTAGCGATATTATCCATGCTTAATGCTTTGATTTGTGTAGGTTTAAATTTGCTTATGGGTTATGCTGGACAGGTGAGTTTGGGACATGGAGCATTTGCCGGACTAGGCGGATATATCTCTGTGATTCTTAGTTCAAAATATGGAATATCACCAGTTTTTGGTATTTTTATAGCAATTGTCAGCATGTCAATATTAAGCTTTATAATTTCAAAGCCCATACTAAAACTAAAAGGTCACTATCTTGCTATGGCAACTTTGGGTGTAGGCATAATTATCAATATAGTTTTGAATGTTCAAGATGGGCTGACTGGTGGAAGTGACGGTATGAGTGTGGGTAGTTTTAGTATTTTTGGTTATGAATTTACTGATAGCTTGCAATGGTATGTATTGTGTGCCATTTTACTTATAGTTACCATTTGGGCATTTGGAAATCTTATAAATTCACCTTTTGGAAGAGTATTGAGGTCTATTCATGATAGTGAAAAAGCTGCTAATAGTGTGGGAATAAATGTGTCACATTATAAAAGTATAGTATTTGTTATTTCTGTTGTAATAGCAACAATTGCTGGTAGTTTATATGCTTTTTTCTCCGGCTTTATTTCTCCAGCAGAAGCTAGTTATTCTCACTCAATTGAGCTTGTTGTTATGGTTGTTCTTGGCGGATTGGGGCGAATTTATGGAGCGATATTTGGAGCTTTTATTTTGACAATTTTGCCACAACTTTTAACTTCATTTGAAGATTATGAAACGCTAATTTATGGTGCAATTATTATTTTTGTGATGATTTTTATGCCCAAAGGATTTGTTTCGCTTTTTGATAAAATAAAGGGAGCAAAATTTGCTGCAGATAAATAATATAACTAAAAAATTTGGTGCTTTGCTTGCAGTTGATGATTTAAGTTTTAAAGTTAAAAAAGGACATATTCATTCAATAATAGGACCAAATGGAGCAGGTAAAACAACTCTAGTAAATATGATTACAGGAGTTTATAGGGTTGATTTAGGAACAATCTTTTTAGATGGAGCAGATATCACAAATATACCTACAGATAAACTTGTTTATAGGGGTATTTGCAGGACTTTTCAAAATTTAGAAATATGTGAAAATCTAACGGTTTTAGAGAATGTTCTCTTAGGATTTGATAAATATATGGATAAAAGTATATGGAAATCTTGTTTTAGAGCAAAATCAATGCTAGAAGATGAAAAAAGACACCGTGAGCGAGCAATGCATCTTTTAAGTCTTATAGGTTTAGAAAATCTTGCAGAGCAAAAGGCAAAAAATCTTTCTTATGGAATTTTGAAAAAACTTGAAATTATAAGGGCTTTAGGCACTTCGCCAGAGTTAATTTTATTAGATGAGCCAGTAGCAGGACTTAACCCAAAAGAGACTGATGAGGTATCGCAACTTATAAAAATAGTTGTTAAAGACGAAGTTACAGTTATATTGGTTGAGCATGATATGAAGATGGTTATGAAGATTTCAGATTATATAACGGTTATGAATTTCGGTAAAAAATTAGCCGAGGGAATTCCAAGCGAAATAGTAAACAATAAAGATGTTATCAAAGCTTATCTTGGAGGTGGTATTAATGCTGAAAATTGATAAATTATGCTGTAATTATAATCAAATCATAGCATTGCAAGAAGTAAGTTTACATATCAAAAAAGGTGAAATAATATCTCTAATCGGTGCTAATGGTGCTGGAAAAACTACTCTTTTGAGGACTATTAGCGCACTAGAGCGAGTTAAAAGTGGATCTTTACATTTTGAAAATAGAGATATAACAAAGTTAGAATCCCACGCCGTAGCAAATTTGGGAATAGCTCAAATACCAGAGGGAAGAGGGCTTTTTTCGATTCTTAGCGTTGAGGAAAATCTTCGTTTAGGTGCATATACAAGACATGATGATGAAATAAAAAATGATATAGAAAAAATCTATAAGAGTTTTCCAATTTTAAAAGAGAAGAGATTTGAGTATGCTGGAACTTTATCTGGCGGACAACAACAAATGGTGGCAGTAGGGCGTGCTTTGATGAGCAGGCCAAAACTTTTACTCTTAGATGAGCCTAGTATGGGATTGGCGCCTATTGTTGTAGAAGAGATATTTAAGGTTATAAAAGAATTAAGAGAAAATGGTACAACTATTTTCATAGTCGAGCAAAATGCATATTTGGCTTTGAGTGTTTCAGATCGTGCTTATGTGCTTGAAAATGGCAAAGTTGTCATAGAAGGTATTTCATCTGACTTATTAAATGATATTAGGGTTAGGGAGGCGTATTTAGGGGCTTAGTAATTTAAAAATTCTTTGGTTTTTCGAATTTTATTCATAATCTTGAGCATTTCTTCTTTTTTTTCATTTGCTAAATTGATTGCTTCACTAACTAGTGACAAAGCCTCTTTGGCTTTATCTAAATCTTTAAATTCAGGTAGAGTTTTTATCATCTTTGATATTTCATCTATATTTTCTTCTATGATTGCAATCTTAAGATCACTTAACCATTTCATTCTCCAGTTTCCTCTTTCCAAGCCAATAATAATTCTTTTGTTACATGTAGAACTTCTTCAATTTTGGTTGCATCATTTTGCATATTAGCAAAGCTTAGGGTTTTGATTTGATGTAGATAAAGTCCAGTTAGATAATGAGAAACATCACCAGCGTCATAATTTAAAGAATTTATCAATTCTGAAAAGATTGCAACGGTTCTATTTATCCAGTAAGATTTTTTTTCTATATCTTTAGTCTCTATTGCTCTTTTGGCAAGAGATGCAAACTTTAAAATTCCTTCATAAAGCATTTTTACTAATTTTTCTGATGACTCTATTGAAACATTGTTTTGTGAATATACTGAATATGCTAAGCTTGGACTCATAATTTTCCTTTTTAATTAGTCTTAGTATTGGTTAGAGCTTGTATTTGCATAGATAATGATTGAAAAGATGCATTGAATTTTGCAATCATAGTATCATAAGCTGCAAACTTTGTAGTTAAAATCTGATACTTTGAATCTAATGAATCAGTGGCTTTTTGTTTACTGTCTGCTAAAGTTGTGCTTTCATTTGTTAACTCGGTATTAAATTGTGTTAATATCCCAGTTCGACTATTTATGTAACTTGATAACAGGTCGTTGAAATTTGTAAAATAACCATTTGTTGTGGCATTTGTTACACTATTTGTTGAGCCTCTAAAAAAATCTTCTACATCAGCAGGATTTGATGAAAGTTTGTTATCAAATACAGTATTATCGATTTGTAATAATCCGGCGCTATTTAGTGTTACACCATAGTCAGCTATGCTTCTACCTTTGTCATCAACTGAAAATAATTGTGTGTTTATAGCAGTTTTTAAATCTCTTACTTGACTGGTTCCTTGAAAAACCCCTGCTACTTTAGTTGTTGTATCGTAATTTGTTGTTGTATTTAAATTATTTATTAAGTCGTTATATTTAGATACAAATGATGTTATGCCATCACTAATCCCGCTTGTATCTTGTTTAATTGATATATTTGATTGACCAATACTGTTAAGATTTAGTGTTACACCAACAGTTAGGTCGCTCACTACATTTGATGATCTTGTAATATCTACATTATTGTATGTAAAAGCAGCGTCTGAAGCGCTCTGAATATGATTATTGGGATCATTGAGTCCCAAATCTGTTGCAGCAGTTCCTGCACCAGTTGATGTTACTGTTATTGCATTATTAGTTCCCGTATCAGTTGACTTTAAAACTAATTTATATGGCGTAGTTCCTCCAACATTTAAAACTGAAGCAGTAATTTTTCCATTTGTAGCATCAAATATTTTATCTCTCAAATCACTAATTGTAGTAGATGCTGTTACATCAATTGCATAATCCTGGCCAGCAATATTAAAATTAAGAGTATCATTAGTTGATGTAAAAGTGCTGGTATCATTTGCAAATGACTTGCTTTGATATATATCCCGTTTTGCCAAATTTGTAACATTTATGGAAAAGTCTTGTGAGCTGACACCTGATGAAGCAGTTACTGACACACTACTAGATGAAGATGTTGCAGATGTTGTAAGATAAGTTATTTCATCTGAAAGAGAACTAGTGGTTGATTTTAATCCAGCAACTAGAGTCGTTAAAATTGATAAATCATTTGTTTCTGTTTTATTTTGAGTTATACTATTGTCAATAGGTGTTATCATAACAGTTGTATCAGCTGCTTTAAGTTGATCTATAACACTTTGGCTAAGCACTCCATTGCTGCCAACACCTAAAGAACTTATCGTAGAAGTCGCCATTGTTTATCCTTTTTTATCAAAAATAATACCTACTATTTCTTTCATCTTTTCAGATAATTTCATAGCTTCTTCTGTTGGTATTTTTCTTATAATTCTGCCAGTGCTTTTTTCCACGACATCAACAAACATTGTATCAATTTTATCATTGAAACCAAAAGTAATATTTGTATCCAATGAACTCATATGTTCGTTTAAGTGTTTTACTGTAGCACTTAATTCTTGTTTTGTTACATTTTTATTTGCTACCTGTGCTTTATCTGAATTTGTAATATTTTGTACTTGCCCTACCTGATTTTTTACATGCGTAGAAGTGTTAACACTTGGTTGGGTTACTTGCTTGTTTGCAACATTAAATATATCCATTTTGTCCTCCTTGACTCAATATCTGAAGATAAATCGACAAAAAAGTATTTTAATTTAGATATTTTTTATCTTTATATGTTAAAATCTTAGCTAAATTATAATTATAGGTTGAATTATGAAAATTGCATTGATATGCCATTCGTTACTTTTGACAAAATCATTAGAGATATTTTTAAAAAATAATATAACAACTTACAAAAAATGTGATTTTGTTATCAGTGATAAAAAGCTAGACATAGATAAGCCACAGTTTATAATTTCTGGAGAATCTGCAGATTTAGACAGCCCGTTTTCAGAATCTGCTTTGATAATAGAGCTTGAAAAATTTTATAACAATAATATTTTATCTGCTTCAAAAGATACTAAAACCATAATCCCTCAAAAAATTGATTTAGAAGAAAAAATAGATTTCATAACAAAGAAATTCAGAGATGATTTGGTGAGTGTTATAAAAGGTTATTATGAAAAATAAAGAAATATTTTCAGTGATTAGTGCGGGCAAATATAAAGGTAAAAAATTAAAACTTCCCTCGCTTGAAAGCACAAGAAGCTCAAAATCTATACTTAAAGAGTCATTTTTTAATACTATCCAATTTGATATTATAGATGAAGTTTTTGTTGAAGTTTTTGCCGGAAGTGGCTCAATTGGATTAGAGGCTTTGAGTCGTGGTGCAAAACAAGCATATTTTATAGAAAAAGATAGAGCCGCTTTTGAGATTTTACGACAAAATTGTGAAATGGTGGATGCAAATAAAGCTATATATAAAAAAGCAGACAGTTTTGAATATTTTAATACTCTATTAAGTAATCTTACATGTAAAGCATATTTCTATTTTGATCCACCATTCTCAATAAGAGATGGTATGGAAGAAATTTATGAAAAAGTTTATACTCTGATAAAAAATATACCAAAAGAAAAAACAAAGTTAATTGCGATAGAACATATGAGTCGGAACAAACTACCTAAAAATATAAGCATATACACACTTCAAAAAACTAAAAAATTTGGTAAAAGTTCGCTTTCTTACTACTCATAATTTTTGTAATCGTTTTGTTACCAAATTTTATTATAATTCTTTTTGTAATAAATTTTCAAGGAGAAAAATTATGAAAAAAAGTACCTCAGTAGTATTAGCTAGTACATTATGTGCTGTTTCTTTAATGGCAGGTGGTTTGATAAAAGGAGATGGTTCTAGTTTTGTTTTACCAATTAATCAAGCTTGGGCTAAAGCTTACTATAATGCAACAGGAAAAAAAATACAATATAATGGCGGCGGAAGTGGAAAAGGTATCAAAGATGCAACTGCTAGATTAGTTGATTTTGGTGGAACTGATGCACCTTTGAGCTTAGCTCAACAAAAAAAAGATAAAATGTTACAATTTCCTGCAATTATAGGTGCTACTGTTATTGCTTATAACCTACCGGGTGTTAAGAGCGGAGAGTTGATGTTAAGCGACAAAGCAATAGTCGCGATAGCAGATGGAGCCGTAAAATATTGGGACAATCCAATGCTAAAATCTGTAAATCCAAACATTAATTTTCCTCACAAAAAAATCGTTTTTGCAAGAAGATCTGATGCTTCAGGCACAACTTGGAACTTTACATTCTTTTTATCTAGCGTAAGTTTAGAGTGGAGAAAGAATTTTGGGGTTAAAAAGTCAGTAAATTGGCCAAGTAACAATATCGGTGGAAAAGGAAATCCAGGAGTTAGTTCAATCATCAAGCAAACTCCATATTCTATAGGTTATATCGAATATGCTTATGCAATAGAATCAAATGCAAAAGTGGCAACTGTTGAAAATAGAGATGGATACTTTGTAAAACCAAGTATGAAAACATTTCAAGCCGCAGCTGCTGGAGCTAATTTTGATCCTAAAAAAGGTTTCTTTACAGTTATAGGTTATCCAAAGGGAAAAAATTCTTATCCATTGGTAGCTAGCACATTTATTATCATGCCTAAAGAAAAAATAGCGGCTAATAAACAAATCACAGCTTTTTATACTTGGGCTTTTGACAATGGTTCTAAAATAGCACAGAAGTTATTTTATGTACCACTTCCAAAAAGTGTTACAAATAAAATAAAACAATACTGGAAAGATAACGGAGTTTACTAACATTGAACAAAGAATTTATTTTCAAAAGGGTTGCATTTTCTAGTGCAACCCTTATTTTAGTTTTGTTGCTATCAATTTTTGTGATGCTTTTTATCTCGGCTAAACCAGCAATGGAAAAGTATGGTTTGCATTTTTTAGTAGATAGCAGTTGGGGTAAAATCGTCGAAGTCAAGTCAAATAAACCACAAATACTTAAGAAAGTATCAAAACAAACTACAGACGATAGCGAAAATCTTTTTTCAAATCAAGAATCACCCATGTTTCCTATGTCAGATAGTAATGATAATTCAAATGAATCGCAAAATATCATAAAAACAAAAACTGTATACGGAGGATTTGTTCCAATTGTTGGGACTATTCTCTCAACATTGATTGCTATGGTTTTTTCGGTGCCAATTGCTATGGGCATAGCAGTATTTTTATCTGAAATAGCGCCCAAGTTTCTTGTAAAGTCAGTTGGTATGGCCATAGAATTATTGGCTGCCATTCCTAGTATAATATATGGCATGTGGGGACTTTTCTATTTTGCACCAATTGTCCAAAAGATTGTTGGGGGTTCACAAATATCTCTTTTAACGGCAGGGTTGGTTCTAGGAATCATGATACTTCCTTTTATGGCTGCCATAACAAGGGATGCTATGAATACAACCCCAGATGTTTTAAAAGAGTCCGCTTATTCACTTGGTTCTACAAAATTTGAAGTTGTCAAAGATATTATATTTCCTTATGCAAAAGTTGGCATAATTGGCTCCATTATTCTCTCTTTAGGGCGAGCTTTGGGTGAAACTATGGCAGTGGCATTTTTAATTGGCAGTGTTTTTAAAATACCTGGAGTATTAACAAATCCTACTATTTCTATTCCTGTTGTGTTAGCAAATAACTTTGGTGAGGCAAGCGGTGACATGATGAGTTCACTTTTTTATCTAGCTTTTATACTCTTTGTATTTAGTTTTTTGATTATAGGTACTGCTAAATTTTATTTTTTAAGAGGCAATAGATGAAAAGACTAATTATTAATAAAATAGCACTTTTTCTTTCCGTCCTTTCTGCAGTTATTGGTTTAGCCTTTTTAGCCTGGATTTTAATCACCCTATTTTTAAAGGGTATTAATGCTCTTAGTTTGACTCTTTTTACAAAAAATTTGGTTGAGGGTGGACTTAAGAACTTGATATTTGGTCAATTTTTAATGGCGACAATTGCTACTGTAATAGGAGTTCCTCTGGGCATGATGGCAGGAATTTATCTAAGAGAATATGGCCGCGGTAAATATGTAAATATAATAAGAGATTTGAGTGATATTATGATGAGTGCCCCGTCTATCGTTATAGGCTCTTTTGTTTTTGTTGTTTTTGTCGTACCCTCCGGTGGTATCAATGGCTGGGCAGGTTCTATTGCGCTTGCTATTATGCTCATTCCTATCGTTGTGAGTACAACGGATAACATGCTTTCTCTTGTACCGCAAGAGCTAAGAGAAGCAGGTATCGCTCTTGGTGGCGGTAAGCATCAAGTTATTTTAGATATAATTTTAAAAGCGGCAAAAGTTGGCTTGATGACAGGCATATTATTAGCTTTTGCTAGGATTATAGGAGAGACCGCACCATTACTTTTTACTTCAGGAACCAATAGTTTTTGGACAACTAATTTGAACAATGCATTTCCTTCTTTAACTGTTAGTATTTATGATCTTGCCAATTTTCCAACAGATAAAGCAAGAAATTTAGCATGGGCTGCATCATTCATTTTGACTGTCATAGTTTTATTTATAAATTTGGTAGGCAGATACATTACAAGAAATAAAAAATAAGGATAAAATTAATGTCGAAAGAATTGGTGATGGATATAAAAGATTTTTCTTTTAAGTATGCTGGGGCTAAGAATCCATCTTTGATGTCTATAAATCTGCCTGTTTACAAAAATAAAATAACAGCTATGATTGGACCTAGCGGATGTGGTAAATCAACCTTACTTCGTGCATTAAATCGCATACATGATTTATATCCAGGACATGAGTACAAAGGTGAAGTTAATCTATTAAACATAAAATCTGATAAGTATGAAAATATTTTAAATATAAAAAAAGAAAATGATTTTATCAATCTTCGCCAAAGAGTTGGTATGATTTTCCAAAAACCAACCCCATTTCCTATGAGCGTTTTTGATAATGTTGCTTATGGACTAAAATTAGCTGGAATTAAAGATAAAAAGATATTAGAAGAAAAAGTTACAGAGGCATTAATGGAATCTGCCATTTGGGATGAAGTGAAAGATAGATTAAAAGAGAGTGCTATGGGTTTAAGCGGTGGACAACAACAAAGACTTTGTATAGCAAGAGCAGTTGCGCTTAGACCTGAAGTTTTACTTTTAGATGAACCAACAAGCGCACTTGATCCTATCTCGACTAGAGCTATTGAAGAGTTGGTTAGTGCGCTTAAAAAAGATATGTCTATAGTTATAGTAACCCATAATATGCAACAAGCAAGCCGCCTTAGTGATTTTACCGCCTTTATGTACATTGGTAAATTAATTGAGTATAATAAAACAGATAAAATTTTTCTAAATCCACAAGAAAAATTGACAGAAGATTATGTAACAGGAAGGTTTGGGTAATGTTAGCAAATTATAAAGGAATATTAAATAAATCAACAAATAGGGTATTAGACCTTGGTGAAGATGTGATAAAGTCTTATGAACTTGCACTTGCTGCATTTAGAGAAAAAGATATTCAAAAGGCAAATAAATCAAGAGAAATACTTAAAAATTCCCATGAGCGAAACAGTAAAATTGATAATGAAATTATTAAAACTTTGGCACTTTTCTCACCAGAAGCAAGAGATTTAAGAGTTGTAATTGCTCATTTAAAGATAGCAAGTGAACTAACTAGGATTTCAGATTATATTAGGGCTTGTTCGAAAAATATAAAGATGCAAATTAGTGGTGAATTTGACTTAGAAGATATAAGAGAAGATACATTGTCTTACATGCAAAGCTCGTATAAATCATTAGTAGCAGCAGTAGAATCGATAAAAGTCCAGAGTGAAGATGACTTAGAAGAGCTTTATAGAGAAGTTAATGTTGAAGAGTGTAAATGTGACGACATTCACTCAATTTTAGAGCAAAATATAATACAGCAAATTTGTATAACACCAGAGAGTGCAAGAGATTTTATATCTTTTTTGAAGAGCATGAGAAAGCTAGAGCGCATATCTGATAGAAGTTTAAACATAGTAAAATTGTCATATTTTGCCGTAAAAGGCGGAAAGCTGAAACTATAAATGAGTGTAAATATAGTAATTATAGAAGATGAAGAGGACTTGTTAGAACTTTTAGAATATCACTTGAAAAAAGAAGGATACAAAGTTGTTGGTTTCCTCTCCACTAAAAAAGTTGAAGAATTGCTTTTGGAAGAAGAAGTGGATTTGCTTATAGTAGATAGAAATCTTCCATACATTGAAGGTAGTGAATTTGTTCAAAAACTAAGAGATAACGGACATCAGATTCCTACAATATTTGTGAGTGCAAAAGACAGTGATAAGGAGATAGAAGAGGGTTTCCTAAGAGGTGGAGATGACTATATCACTAAACCTTACAACATGAAAGAATTGATCTTAAGAGTTAAAGCTATGCTTCGTCGCACCAAAGCACAAAGTATTGGAAAACTTGCTTACAAGGATATTTTATTAAATATTGATGAGAGACGCACATTTGTTGACGGAAAAGAAATATCTTTAAGCAAATTAGAATTTGATCTTCTTGTGTATTTTATAAATAATAAAAATCTAGTATTGGATCGTAATAGATTGCTTGATGATGTTTGGAGAGATAAATACTCTAAGCAGGAAAAGACTGTAAATGTGACAGTAAACCGTTTAAAACGCAGAATTGACCCAGATAATACAAAAGAGTATTTAAATTCAATTAGGGGAGTAGGTTACAAGTTTTGTTAAGATTAAATCAATTATATTTTCGTAATTTTTCTATCCTTTTTATTGGTGCACTTTTAGGGATTTCTGTTATTGGCTATTTTTTTCTAGAAAATATTGAAATAAACAATTATAGAACAATGCTTAAAAACATGATAAATCAATTTACTCTTACGCATAAAGATTTATCAAATTTAAACACAATAGTGCATAAAATTAAAGAAAAAACCTCAGTTCGAATTACAATTATAGATAAAAATGGTAATGTAAAATTTGAGAGTAATCGTGCTGTAAAAGGCATGGGAAATCACTTGTTAAGACCAGAAATTCAAGATTCTTTAAAGAGTGATTTTGGTTCTAGTATCAGATATTCCAAAAGTGTAGATATAGATTTTTTATATGTTGCTAAAAAATACGATAATCATTTTGTTCGTATGGCGTATGCTCTTGATAGTATAAAAAGTAAATTTTTAAAATTTTGGCTTTATGCAATAGTTCTATTTTCGTTGGCCTTGTTTCTTTCTCTTTGGGTTGCTTGGAAAATAAATAGAAAAATAAGTAATGATTTGGAGAGCATTAAGATAAGCTTAGATAATTTGCTAAATAAAAAGTATAATGTTTCGTTTGATGAAGTAAAATGCTGTGAAGAGTTTGACATTATTGCTAAACAAATCAGCAAAGTTTCAAAAAAATTAGAAAAAAGAGAGCGTCAAAAATCAAAATACACCAAAAATTTAAAAGCGCTGAGTAAAAAACAAGGCGATATAATATCAGCAATTAGTCATGAATTTAAAAATCCGATTGCTGCGATTATGGGTTATGCACAGAGCGTTAGAGATGATAGAAATTTGAATATTGATATAAAAGATAAGTTTTTGGACAAAGTTATTAAAAATGCACATAAAATCTCCTACATGATAGATAGATTATCTATGGCTATAAAGCTTGAAAATGACACTTTTGTCCCAAAATTTTCATATTTTAATTTAGCAAGTATATTAAATGATGTAAAAGATATGCTTTTGCAAAAATATAAAGATAGAGAAATACTTATAGAAGTAGAAGATTTTAACATAAGTGCAGATAGGGTTATGTTTGAAAACTTACTTACAAATTTGATAGAAAATGCTCTTAAATATTCTGAAGGTATTGTGAGTGTGCAAGTTAGGGATGGAAATTTAGAGATAATTGATACCGGCATTGGTATAGACTCACAAGATTTACACAACATAACAAAACGCTTTTTCAGAGTGGATTCACTTACTTGGGACAATTCTATCGGAATTGGTTTGTACATAGTAAAATATATATTGAAACTTCACGGCAGTTATCTTAAAATTGAAAGCACACTTGGTATTGGATCAAAATTTTATTTTAATATTAAACCACTGACTAAGCTAGAAAACATATAATAGATTTTTTGGAACATAAATTGCTTTAACTTTGGTAATAAAACCAAAGGATAGTGATGAAGTTCATTATAGTATTTTTTCTTCTACTTTTAAATATCTCTTTTCTGCAGGCTGAAAAGATAAAAGATATAGCAAATATTATAGGAGTAAGAGAAAATAAACTCATAGGTTATGGGTTAGTTGTCGGACTAAATGGCACTGGAGATGGAACTCAATCCAAGTTTACTTTTCAGTCACTATCAAATCTCTTACAAACCGTAAATGTAAAAATTTCTCCAACAGACATACAATCAAAAAATACAGCAGCAGTTATGGTGACAGGATCATTACAACCATTTGCAAGGCAAGGTGATAAGTTGGATGTTGTTGTTTCTTCAATTGGTGATGCAAAATCTCTCCAAGGAGGAACGCTGCTTATGACTGCTCTAAAAGGAGTAGATGGTAAGATTCATGCACTTTCCCAAGGTTCTATTTCAATAGGCGGTATGAATGGTAAAGGTGGAGGACAGCGGAATCACTCAACAAATGGTACTATTATGGGTGGCGGTATGGTTGAGCGGGATGTAACATACGACATATATAATCAAAAAATTGCAAATCTTAGCCTAAAAAGATCAGATTTTAATACTGCTGTTTCAATTCAAAAAGCTTTAAATTCTTTTTTTGATGCAAAAATTGCAACAGCTATTGATCCTCGAACAATAAGACTTCAAAAACCTCAAAATCTATCTATGGTGGAATTTTTAGCCAAAACACTTAATGTGAGTGTAAAATATGAAAGAGAAGAAAAAATAGTTATAGATGAACGCACAGGAACGATTGTAAGTGGCATAAATATTCATGTATATCCTGTAGTAATAACACATGGTGACATTACGATAAAAATAGAACCAAGAGTAAAGATGCCAAATGATAAAAATCAAATAAATATGGGGGATGGTGTCAAAATAGCAGTAGATCAAAATCAACTTAATATGAATAAAAATGGTATTACGATTGCAAATATAACTCGCGCTCTGCGAAAGTTGGGAGCGAGACCTAAGGATATCATAGCAATTATTGAAAATATAAAGCGAGCAGGGGCAATAAATGCGAAATTGGAAATTATATAATGGTCAGTAGTATAGATAATAGCGTTGCAAGTTCTTATATTGGCGCAATAAAAACTCCTCTACATGTAGATACAGTTAATGATAAAAAATTAAAAGAAGCTACAGATAAGTTTGAAGCATTTTTTATCAAAAAGATCTTGGATGTTTCAATGAAAAGTAATAACTCATTATTTGGAAAAGATGCAGGAGATAAGATTTATCATTCTATGTATAATGATGCCGTTAGTAACTCAATGGGCGGTAAATTTGGCCTTAGCCAACTACTCTTTGATTTCTTAAAACAGAAAGGATAATTGATATAAAGTTTTATTGTTTTATGACGATATAGTTTGTAGAAGAATTACAAGCATAATTAAAATGCCTTAAAGGGGTTATAAAATGATTTCAAAAGTTGGAGCTGGAAACTCAGCATACTTGCAAAAAACGCAAGTTTCTAAAGAAAAAGATGGCGTTGCCCAAGTAGAAAAAAGCAAAGAGTTAGATAAAGTTGAAAATATAAAAGAGCAGGTAAAAAATGGTAGCTACAAAGTAGATATCCAAAAAACTGCCCAATCAATTCTAAAAGAACTTATCTAATCCTTTCAAAAAAAGGACTTAAATGTTATTGCACTACCTTACAAGCTCAATTAGCGATATAGACAATTTAATTGAATTAACCAAAAAAGATATATATGACATAAAAGAAGCAAATCATGAGCTTGTGTTTGAACGAACAAAAATAAAAAATGATTTAATTAAAGCTTTTGAAAATAAAAAATCACTTCTTGATAATGAACTTATAAAATTAGTTGCCAATAGTGAAACTTCTGAATTGGAAACACTCTTGGATGATGAGCAAAAAGATTTGCTGAATAACATGAAGATAAAATTAACAGAGTTAAAAGATGTAAATAAAGAATATGCAAAATTTGTAGTAATTATCAGTGAATTTTACAATACTCTGCTTGATAAAATTTTTCCAAGAGAAATGGATGGTTACAATAAGACACATCAAAAACCAGCTACTATCTTAAAAGTTAGAGCATAATGAGTCTCTTTAGCACACTTAGTACAGGTTATTCTGGTCTATCGGCCGCTGAAGTTGCTACTGCTACAACTGGACATAATATTGCAAATGCAAACAATGATTATTATACCAGGCAAAGAGTTGTAACATCTGCAGCTGTCCCATTTCATGCTACACCAGGCGATATAGGAGCAGGGGTAAAAGTCACTCAAATAGTGCGAATTCATGATGAATTTGTATATTCAAGATTAAAAGATAGTTCAAATTCACTTTCATACGATGACTATTCACAGCAGACTTTGAATGAAATTGCAAAATATTTTCCAGATTTACAAAACTTAGGTATTTCACAAGATTTAACAAATTATTTTAACTCTTGGAATGATTTAGCATCAAATGCAAATGCAGGAGCACAAAAAGTTACTGTAGTGCAAAATGCCTCTACGCTTGCATCAAGCATAAGCAATACTAGAGATACATTAAGAACCTTACAAAATTCTGTAAATGAGCAGCTAAAATCAAACATAGATGAAGTAAATACTATGGGTCAGCAAATTGCAAACCTAAATAAAGAGATAAACAATGTAGAGAGTACAAGCCCTAATAGGGCAAATGATTTAAGAGATCAAAGAGATAAATTGGAGTTGACACTCGCAAAGACATTGAACTTTTCAGTTTCTAAGGGTAATATTTCTTCTGAAAATGTGACAGATGCAAATATGACTGATCAAGGTAAGGATTATTTTTTAAATATTGCAGGAAATTCTTTTGTAGATGGCTCAACTTTTCATTCCTTAGCAATTGATAGTTCTGGGAATGGTAGCAATTATTATTCTATATATTCTGAATCACAAGATGGAATAAAGTATAATATAACAGATAAAATACAAGGTGGCAAGATTGGCGCTATGCTTGATTTGCGGGGAAGAACGATTGATAAAACCAAAAATGGCGGATTTCCATCTGATGGCACTATTCAAGGATATATCGATGATTTAGATACCTTCGCAAATACACTTATTGCTCAAACAAATAATGTATATGCTTTAAGCGCTAGTTTAAAGATGGAAGCTCCAATTCAGAAAAATTTGAATGCTAGTGCTAACTTGGTAAACTCTGAATTAAATGTGCAAAGTGGAACTTTTGATCTTGTTATGTATGATAATGCAGGTAATAAAGTAGGGACTAGAACTATAGCAATAAACCCTTTTACGACAATGAATGATATTGTAACTCAAATAAATTCACAAGTAGATGATAATAAAGACAATAATTCTACAAATGATATAAATAGTTATTTTAAGGCATCATACATAGGGGGCAAGTTTGCGATTAATCCCAACACTGATAACCCTTCACTTGTATCTCAAAATTATAAAATATCTATAGAAGACAGCGGAACAAATTTTCCAGGAGCAATTGGGATTAAGCAATTTTTTACAGGAACTGATGCTTCAAATATAGCCGTAAAATCAGATTTCATAAAAGATTCAACTCTTGTTCAAGGTTATAAAGCTCCAATTAGCGGAAATAATGATATAGCAAATGATATGGTTCAATTGCAATATAATGATGTAAATTTTTATAGAGCAAATGGAGTTGTTGCTAAAGATAAATTAGATGGGTTTTATAGATTTGTTACAACAAGGATTGCAACAGATGGACAAAATGCCGGTACAAAAAAAGATACTTCACAAGCACTATTTAATACAGTTCAAGCAGAATTTCAATCTATAAGTGGCGTAAGCACGGATGAAGAACTAACAAATTTGATGAAATTTCAAACTGCTTATAGTGCAAATGCAAAAGTTATAACAACAGTTGATCAAATGTTAACCACACTCCTCGGAATTAAAACTTAAAGGTAATTCCTAGTTGAAAAAAACTACATATATAAGTATTTTTATGCTAATTGGTATGTTCCTTTTTTGTTTTTTATTGCCATATTTTTATAAAGTTTCACCTTATGAATTAGATCCAAATTCCATACTGTTGCCACCTTCTTTTCACCATATTTTCGGAACTGATAGATTAGGTAGAGACCTTTTTGCAAGACTCATGCAAGGAGGGCAAGTATCCTTAACGATAGGTGTTTTTAGTGCATTAGTGGCTAGTTTTGTTGGTTTGATGGTAGGAATTAGTGCGGGATATTTTAAGGGAATTGTTGATAAAAGTATAGTTGTATTGATTGATTTATTTCTGACTTTTCCTACTTTTTTTCTTTTACTTGCACTCATTAGCTATGTGAATGCCTCCATATTGGTACTGATAATTGTTATCTCAGTTACAGGCTGGATGGGAATGGCCAGGATGATAAGAAGCGAAAGTTTTGCAATTTCTCAGATGCCATTTATTAAAATTTTGAAAATAGCACATGTAAGTCCATTAAAAATAATCCTAAAATATTACGCACCACTAATAGCTCCGATATTTTTCATAAGTTTTACTTTTGGTGTAAGCGGTGCTATACTGGCTGAAAGTGGTCTTAGTTTTTTAGGTATTGGTATAACACCTCCACAGATAAGCTGGGGTACAATCATCAGTGAAGGAAAAGAAGTTATAGATATCGCTTGGTGGCTTAGTTTTTTCCCTGGATTCTTTATATTTTTAGTAACTTTTTCTTTGATTAATATATCTGATTTTTTACAAACTAAAACAAATGAAAAAGAGATAGCTATTGTATAGCCAAGAAGAAGTTTATTCCTTGTTGATAAAAGAGGCTAAAAAAAGAGACAATAAAGAAGAAATTACTTCAAATAGACCAGACCCCTTGCTAGTTGCTTCTAAATACAAAGAAGAGTATATTTCACTACTTTGTGCCATGTATGCTTATGGAAATGTAAATTTAATTGTAAAATTTTTAGATTTATTGGATTTTTCACTTTTGGATGCTTGCGAATCTCAAATAAGAGAAGATCTTAATGATAAATACTACAGATTTCAATCAATCAAAGATACTCAAGAAATATTTATATCACTAAGCGAAATTAAAAAAATATCATCACTAGAAAAAATATTTATGGATGGATATAATAAAAAATCTGATGTAATGGATGGAATTTTTAAGATTATAGAAGCGATTTATGACATAAATCCATATAGGTCAAGAGGCTACGAATTTTTAATCGGTAAAATTCCAAAAAAGAACCCGACATCACCATATAAGAGATGGCATATGTTTCTGCGGTGGATGGTGAGAGATGATAACTTAGATTTCGGACTTTGGAAAAATGTAGATAAAAAACATTTGCTGGTTCCACTAGATACTCACACATTTAATATAGGCAAAAAGCTAGGGCTAATTCAAAGAAAAACCTATGATTTTAAGGCAGTGCTGGAGCTAAGTGAGTCATTTAGAAAAATTGATGCAAATGACCCGGTTAAATTTGACTTTGCTCTTTACAGGCTTGGACAGGAAAATTTATTGTAAGCTACTCCTGCCTATCAATTAGTTCTACAACATCATATATAAGCCTTGAAACAGCTTTTTTGCCTATGTCGCAAATGTCGTATTTTGGGTTAAATTCTGCAAAATCTACTAATTTTATGTTGTTTTTGTAATTTGTAAAAAGATACTCTAATATATCATAAGTGATGTTCATCTCTATACCTCTTGAGGATACTGCACTAACAGCCGGTACTGTAAAAGCTGAAAATACATCTGTATCAATCGTTATATAAATATACTCTTTTTGTTTTAAGAAATTATCTATTTTATTCTTTATATCCTCAAAATTTACATAAGTCATTTTCGTATCAAGCACATACTCTACATGCAGCTCTTGTGCTTTTTTAAATAATGTTTGCGTATTTGAAGCATTTGAGATTCCTAGACACATATAATTAAACTTTACATCATTTTCTTCACATGTAGAGGCTATTTGTGCAAATGGAGTTCCTGAAGTAGCTATATTGTCGCTTCTTAAATCAAAATGTGCATCAAAATTTATTATCGCTATATTAATATCTTCTTTTATAGAATTGAATAATCCCATAAAACTAGCATACGCAACTTCGTGCCCTCCACCTAAGATAATAGGGAAATGTTTATTTTCTAAAAGTTTTGTTATATGAGTGGCGATGTTTGTTTGAGAATCTTCCAAGTTTGATGTAGCTAGAACTTTTCCTGCGTCATAAAGTATATGGTTTTTTAAGTGAAATGCGAAACTGCCCATAGCTTTTTTCAGTTCATCACAAGCAAGTGCTGCGCCGACTCTGCCTTTGTTTCTTTTTATTCCTTCATCACATTCAAAACCCAAAAGTGCTATCCCTTTTGTTTTTTTATACGGATAAGGTAAAAACTCTATCTTTTCGTGCCATCTCTTACCAAATTCCTCCTCATCAACTCTTCCACTCCATAATTCTTTATTTGGTTTTTTATACATAATACCCATCCTTAGCCAAATTAATGCACAAGAGGAAGACAAAGAGGTGTAAGATTTGGATATAAAAATATGCAGGACTGCTTATTGCAATTCAAGTATTTTTATGTTCAAAGATTATGCCTCTTTGTCTTCCCCATAGGGCGTCTCTATTTTATCCACTATCTTCGTTAGATAACCTTAAACATAGCTATGGCTATGCCTAAGAGCATCTGCCTTGATATTGAATAAAATAGAGACGCCCTTGTGTGTTGGTTTGGTTAAGGATGGGTATAAACTCTTTCTCCATCTTGAACACTATAATGTAAAGAATTGGGCATAAATGAGCAAACTAAGTCTCTGGGATGTTCAATATCCCAAATACAAAAATCTGCGTCATATCCTTCTTCTAGCAACCCTTTGTTTTCTTGCAAACCTAAGGCGAAAGCAGCATTTTTTGTCACAGCCATAAATGCCTCATTTACTGTTAGTCCAAATATTACACTGCTCATATTTAGTATAAGCTGCAGTGAACACAAAGCCGAAGTTCCTGGATTTAAATCTGTAGCAATTGCTATTTTAACATTTTGTTTTCTAAAAAGCTCAATAGGAGGAGTTTTTGTTTCTCTCAAAAAATAATAAGCTCCGGGTAATAAGACAGCGACAGTGTCAGTTTTTGCCATCTCTTTTATGGAATCTTCATCTATGTATTCCAGGTGATCAGTTGAGAGTGCATTAAATTCACAAGCCAATTTTGTAGCGCCCATTTGTGAGAATTGTTCAGCATGAAGCTTTACATGTAACCCCAAACTCTTTGCTTTTTCAAATACTCTTCTAGTTTGTTTTACACTAAAAGCCAAATGCTCACAGTAAGCATCTACGCATGTAACAAGACCTAGTGAGCCAACCTCATCTAGCATAACTTCACAGACATAATCTATGTAAGCATCCGCATCATTTTTGTATTCAGGCGGTACAGCATGTGCTCCTAAAAAAGTTTTTTCTATATGAATTGGAAAATTTTCTTCAAGCTTTTGCGCAACTTTGAGCATTTTTATCTCACTTTCTAGATTTAAACCATATCCTGTTTTTATCTCTATTGTTGTCACACCTTCTTTTATGAGAGTTTTTAGTCTTTTGGCCGAGTTCTTATATAATTGCTCAAATGTTTCTTCTCTTGTACTTTTTATAGTAGAATTTATACCAGCGCCTTTTGCTGCGATTTGGGCATAGGTGATTCCATTTAATCTCTCTTCAAATTCATGATTTCTGTTACCTCCATAGATTAAATGTGTGTGACAATCAATTAATGATGTTGTAATAAGCTTATTTTTTGTATCAATTGTAAAATGAGTGTTGTTTTGATTAAAATTTTTCATTTTATCAATTTTTTTAATTTTGCCACTTTTGATTGCTATAAAACTATCATCAGTGACTATTATTTCGTTGTTTTCATCAAATTGTGCAATTCTAGCATTTATCCAAACTTTGTCATATTTTTCCATAAATCGCTCTTTAATATTTTAATTGTATTGACAATTAAATCAATTGTCTATATAATTATATCAGAAAAAAAATAAAAGGCAAAAAAATGAGTGAAAAAAGAATAATAAAAGCTCCAACAGGAACAAAGTTAAATGCTAAATCATGGTTATGCGAAGCTCCTCTTAGGATGCTTATGAATAATCTTGATCCTGATGTGGCGGAACGGCCAGAGGATTTGATAGTATATGGAGGTCTTGGAAAAGCTGCAAGAAACTGGGAATGTTATGACAAGATAGTTGAAACTTTAAAAAGATTAGAAGAAGATGAAACACTTTTGGTGCAATCTGGCAAACCTGTTGGTGTTTTTAAAACTCACACTAATGCGCCAAGAGTTTTAATTGCAAATTCAAATCTAGTTCCATATAAAGCAACTTGGGAAACATTTAATGAGCTTGATAAAAAAGGTCTTATGATGTATGGGCAAATGACAGCTGGTTCTTGGATATATATAGGCTCACAAGGTATTATACAAGGCACTTATGAAACTTTTAATGCTATGGCAAAAAAACATTATAATGGCAGTTTAAAAGGACGCTGGATACTAACTGCCGGACTTGGCGGCATGGGCGGAGCACAACCACTGGCAGCCACCATAGCAGGTGCTTGTATGCTTGCAATCGAATGTGATGAAACAAGAATTGATAAAAGAATAGAAACTGGATATTGTGATTTTAAAGCTTATACATTAAAAGAGGCAATTGATTTGATAAAAAAAGCCATTAAAGAAGAAAAGGCAATCTCTGTGGGACTCTTGGGAAATGCAGCTGAGATTTATCCAAAAATTTTAAATAGTGATTTTTTACCTGACGCAGTAACTGACCAAACAAGTGCGCATGATCCGTTAAATGGATATTTGCCTATTGGTTGGAGTTTGGAAAAAGCAAAACGCATGAGAATTGAAAATCCTAGTTTGGTAGTCATTGAAGCAAAAAAATCTATGGCAGTACAAGTGCAAGCCATGCTAGGGTTTCATGCAAAAGGAATTCCTACTTTTGATTATGGTAATAATATAAGGCAAATGGCATTTGAAGCAGGAGTGAAAAATGCTTTTGATTTTTATGGTTTTGTACCT
The DNA here is from genome assembly GCA_964650375.1 of uncultured Campylobacterales bacterium. Lineage (GTDB taxonomy): Bacteria > Campylobacterota > Campylobacteria > Campylobacterales > Sulfurospirillaceae > JAADIZ01. The sequence continues at coordinate 24,727 of CAZYTB010000015.1, forward strand.
TTATATATAAGAGATTTGTTTTGTGAGGGAATAGGGCCATTTAGATGGGCAGCACTCTCAGGAGATCCTGAAGATATTTATAAAACAGATGCAAAAATCAAAGAACTTTTTCCAGAAAATAAAGCACTTCATAATTGGTTAAATCAAGCAAGAGAAAAAATTCATTTTCAAGGATTGCCAGCAAGAATTTGTTGGATTGGGGCAGGTGAGCGCGCACTTGCAGGACTCGCTTTTAATGAGATGGTTAAAAATGGCGAATTAAAGGCTCCTATCGTTATAGGGCGTGACCATTTGGATTCTGGTTCAGTTGCCAGTCCAAATAGAGAAACTGAGGGCATGAAAGATGGAAGTGACGCAGTTTCAGATTGGCCGCTTTTAAATGCACTTTTAAGTACAGCAGGTGGTGCCACTTGGGTTAGCTTTCATCACGGTGGAGGTGTGGGTATAGGATTTTCACAACATGCAGGTCTTGTAATAGTGGCTGATGGAACAGATGAGGCGGCTAAAAGATTAAAAATAGTATTAACCAATGATCCGGCGACTGGAGTTATGAGACATGCTGATGCTGGTTACGAACTAGCCATAAAAAAAGCCAAAGAGCAAAATTTGGACTTACCAATGATAGGAAAAAACTAATATGTTCAATTTGAATTTAATACCAGGAACATTAACACTGCAAGATTTAAGAAGGATAAGAAATGAGCAAACTTTTATAACATTGGATGAGAGTGCAAAAGAAAAAATAAAAAGAGCGAATGAAACTATACTCAAAATTGTAGATGAAGACAAAACTGTTTATGGTGTAAATACCGGTTTTGGACTTTTAGCAAATACTAAGATAAAAAAAGAAGATTTACAAGATTTACAAAGAAGAATTGTCCTTTCACATTCAGCAGGCGTTGGTAAATATGTATCAAATGATACAGTTAGATTGATGATGTGCTTAAAAGTTAATTCACTGAGCCTTGGATACTCTGGCATAAGATTAGAAGTTATACAAACGCTAATAGATCTTATAAACAAAGAAGTGTATCCATGTGTTCCAAAAAAAGGCTCAGTTGGGGCTAGTGGAGATTTGGCACCTCTTGCTCACATGAGTGCTGTTTTACTTGGATATGGCTATGTGAATTATAAAGGAAAAATTCTTAAAGCAAAAGATGGTTTAAAAATCGTAGGAATAAAATCTCTTTTTTTAGGAGCCAAGGAAGGATTGGCACTCTTAAATGGAACACAACTTTCAACCACATTTAGTTTGGAAGGATTATTTTTAGCAGAAGATTTGTTTGCAGGAGCTATTGTAACAGGTTCTATGTGTGTAGAAGCAGTTTTGGGAAGCAGGGCTCCTTTTGATGACAGAGTTCATCAGACAAGAGGACATAAGGCACAAATAGATACCGCAAAACTTTATAGAGATGTACTTGAAGATGAAAGCGAAATTTCAATATCTCATAAAAATTGCGACAGAGTTCAAGATCCATACTCTATAAGATGTCAGCCTCAAGTGATGGGTGCTTGTTTAAATCAGATAAGAAACTCAGCTGTGACACTTTTAACAGAAGCAAATGGTGTAACAGACAATCCTCTTATCTTTGTTGATGAACAAGATGTTATATCAGGTGGAAATTTTCATGCTGAACCTATCGCTTTTGCTAGTGATAATTTAGCATTAGCGATAAGTGAGATTGGAGCTTTGAGTGAGCGGAGAATGGCTCTTTTGGTTGATAAGCACTTGAGCCAGTTACCACCTTTTTTAGTAAATAATGGCGGTATAAATTCTGGTTTTATGATAGCACAAGTCACTTCCGCAGCACTAGCAAGTGAAAATAAATCTTTAGCATATCCAAGTAGTGTGGATTCTCTGCCAACTTCTGCAAATCAGGAAGATCATGTTTCTATGGCGACTTATGCTGGCAGAAGACTCAAAGATATGGCTGAAAATACAGCTGGAATCTTAGGTATAGAATTATTGGCAGTTGCACAAGGTATGGATTTCAGAAACCCTTTAAAATCAACAGAAAAGATTGAAAAAGCAAAAAAAATCCTTAGAGAAGAAGTATCGTTTTATGATGAAGATAGGTATTTTACAGATGATATAGAAAAATCAATAAAAATAATTAAATCAGGGGTGTTTAATTCATTTTTAGACCATAATTTAGTTCCAAGTTTTTAAAAGGGAATTTATGAAAAAACCACTTTTTGAAAAAATCAAAGATTTCATCAAAAAACAAATTGATGATAAAAGATATTTGCCAGATGAAAAAATACCGACAGAGTTTGAGCTTGCAAAAATGTTTAATACAAGTAGGCAAACTGTCAATAAGGCTCTAAGAGATTTAGTCCTGGATGATATTATAGTGAGATTTCCAAGAAGCGGTACATTTGTAAAACATAAAATTGCCCAAACATCAATATTGGATTTAAAAAATATCGCTGATGAGATAAGGGAGAGAAAAAATTTTTATAGCAATGAACTCTTGTCCCTAAAAGAGGTTAGGGCAGAGATAAATATAGCCCAAATCCTACATGTAGTGAAAGATCAAAAAATATATGTATCAAAAATGGTTCATAAAGAAAATGGTGTACCTGTAAGATTTGATGTGAGATATATAAATCCACCGTCTGCATTAGATTATGTGAAACAAAGTTTTTCTGATTTTACACCTAGTGAATATCTGCAAAAAATGTGCCCTGTTGAAAAAGTAAATAATAGCATTGAAGCAATAATCCCAAAGGATTATATAAGAGAAAATCTTGATATATCTAGAAATGAGCCTTGCTTATTAATCTCTAGAATTGTTACATCTAAAGGAAAAATTGCTAGTTATTCTAAATTGTATTATCCAAGTTCAAGGTATAAACTAAATTCTACTTTTTAGTTTTTTACTTATATTTAATCAATTATTAAATGATTTTTAGATAAAATCTTAAAAAATATATTTAAAGGAAAAGTGTAATGAATATAATGGATAGAGTTTTTACATTTTTAGGTCTTATTAACCATAGTCATAGTTTTCTTTTTGTATCACATCTTTTATTAGCTGCTTTATTTGCTATTGTCTTGGCAAGATTGGCTACATCTTCTATGCAACTAGTTCCAAGGAGAGCTCAAAATATTATGGAAGCATATTTAGGCGGCGTACTTTTGATGGGCAAAGATGTTATAGGCGAGAAATTAGCAAGAAAATATTTGCCATTAGTAGCAACCTTGGGTATGTTGATTTTCTTTTCAAACATACTGGAAATCATCCCTGGTTTTGAACCACCATCCGGTAATATCAATATGACACTTTCTTTAGCATTGCTTGTATTTTTTTATTATAATTTTGAAGGAATCAGGGTTAACGGTTTTTTTAAATACTTTGGCCACTTTATGGGTCCGTTGAAAATTTTAGCTCCTTTGATGTTTCCTGTTGAAATAGTATCTCACCTCTCAAGAATTATCTCATTATCTTTTCGACTTTTTGGAAATATAAAAGGGGATGACCTTTTTCTTATAGTTTTACTTTTGTTGGCTCCTTGGGTTGTACCACTTTCCGGTTTTGCTCTGATGACCTTTTCTGCAATTTTGCAAACATTTATTTTTATGATATTGACTTATGTATATCTGGCAGGCGCAGTTTTAATAAATGAAGAGCACTAAGAATTAAGGTGTTAGAAAACAAAACTTTTTTTGAAAAACTTCTTAGCCTACTGCAAGGTGCCGCTTGGGCACTTGCAGTAGTAGGCGCAGTCATCTTTTTTATAAACTTATATCATATCGGAATTATCACAGCACTTCTTGGCGCTTTTTTAGGCTCACTTATTGGTCTGTTTTTTGTGGTATTGTTTGAGATGGCACAAATTCAACTAGATACATTGGGAGAGGTGAAAAAACAAACAAAGTTGTTAGAAAAACTTTTAGAAGATAAGAGCTGAAATATCCAAGTTTAGAGAACTTAAAAGAAATAAATGATAAAATAGAACAATAAAAATAAAAGGTTTTATAGATGTTTGAAGTTATCATAGGTTTAGAAATACACACTCAATTAAATACAAAAACAAAAATATTTTGCAATTGTCCTACTAGTTTTGGAGATGAACCAAACACACATGTCTGCCCAGTCTGTTTAGCATTGCCTGGAGCGTTGCCGATTCTTAATGTGGAAGCTGTGAAAAAGGCTATAGCATTTGGAACAGCTATAAATGCAACAGTTCATAAAAAATCAATCTTTAATAGAAAAAATTATTTTTACCCGGATTTACCAAAAGGATACCAAATAAGTCAATTTGATATTCCTATAGTGGAAGGTGGTGAAGTAGTAATTAATTTTGAAGACGGAACTACAAAAAGTATTGGTGTAACAAGAGCTCATCTTGAAGAAGATGCTGGAAAAAATACTCATCAAGCTACTTGTAGTCATGTTGATTTAAATCGTGCAGGGACACCTCTTCTAGAGATAGTGAGCGAACCAGATATAAGAAGTGCTGATGAGGCGATAAAATATTTGAAAAAGGTACATGCAATCGTTAGATACTTAGATATAAGCAATGCGAATATGCAAGAAGGTAGTTTTAGATGTGATGTTAATATATCCATCCGCCCAAGAGGAGATACAAAGTTATACACAAGAGCTGAGATCAAAAATCTTAACTCATTTAGATTTATCCAAAAAGCCATAGAATATGAGATAGAGCGCCAAACTAGCGCATGGGAAGACGGAAATTATGAACAAGAAGTAGTGTTGGAGACTAGATTGTTTGATATAGAAAAAGGCGAAACAAGAAGTATGAGAAGTAAAGAAGACAGTGCAGAATATCGTTATTTTCCAGATCCCGATCTTCTTCCTGTTATAATTCCAGACGATATGATGGCTGAGTGTAAGAAAATTCCAGAACTTCC
>CAZYTB010000016.1:0-29586 GCA_964650375.1 uncultured Campylobacterales bacterium
TTCTAATCCAAAGATACCACCTCTTATCAAGATAGCTGCTACTATAAAATATATTACTGCAGCTGCTATTTTTGGCAAGGCATGCTTGAAGTATTTAAAACATGCTATGACTACAAAAAATAATCCATAGGATAAATTGACTCTCCATCTTTCTAATTCTGGATAAAATCCATACATAAACATACTTAATTTCATTTTAATAAATACCCAGCAAGCCCCATCACCTGTACAGTCAGCATGCGTTGTTCCTTTAAAATTTGCATCTATTATCGACCATTTTATAAAAGGCGGTATGACCCAAAGCAAAAAGGCAATCCCTAAAACTGTCATTGCGACATTTAAAGGTGATGAAAAAAGATTTTCTCTCAGCCAATGTATAATACCTTTTGAAGTTAAAGGCGCTTCTCTTGTTTTAATTTTATTGTAAACAGCCACTTTATCTTTCCTTAATTTTCATTTTAAAATTTATCCAGTTTAAAAGAGCAGATACTACAAGACTTATTACTAGATATACCAACATAGTGATTCCAATGATTTCAATTGCTTGTCCTACTTGATTCAGTGTTGTTCCTGCAAATACAGTAACTATTTCTGGATATCCGATAGCTGTTGCTAGAGAAGAGTTTTTCAAGATATTCAAATATTGGTTAATAGTTGGAGGAATTGCTATCCTTACAGCTTGAGGTAAAACTACTAGTTTTAGTGCTTGATAGCCAGATAAACCAATCGAAGCTGCTGCCTCTTTTTGCCCTTTATTTACAGCCTCTATTCCACTTCTTACGGCTTCAGCTATAAATGTTGTAGTATATACAGTAAGTGCGAGTGTAAGTGCTATAAATTCTGGATAAAAATGTTTTCCACCTTGAAAACTAAAACCACTCAAATGTGGATATGAAAAATCAAAATTTGCACCACCTATGAAATATGCTATGATTGGTGCAATAATTAATAAACCAATTGCTATCAAAAGAACAGGAAATTCTTCTCCTGTTAATTCGTGCCTTTTATTTGCCCATCTATTTAGAAAAAATACAAAAACTAAAACGATAAAAACAGATATCGTTATAGCAATAGTTGTACTATCTAGTGCAGGTTGTGGCACATAAAAACCACGATTATTTATAAAAATTTTCCCAAATAAATCAATACTTCCTTTAGGCGAAGGAAGTGTTCTAAGAACTACATTGTACCAAAAAAGTATCTGTAATAGCACGGGAATATTTCTAAATATTTCAATATAAGCTAATGAAAGTTTTCGTATCAACCAGTTTTTTGAAAGTCTTAAAACACCAAGAATCAGTCCAAATATAGTTGCAAGAATCATAGAAACAAAAGTGACTATTAAAGTATTTAATAAACCAACTAAAAATACTCTAGTATAAGTATCTGAAGGATTATAAGCAATAGGAGAATCATCTATGCCAAATCCTGCTGTTCCACTAAAAAAACCAAAACCCGTTCGTATGCCTCTTTGTTCTATATTGTGTGAAGTATTTGTTCCAATATACCACATAAAAGCAACAACCACCGTAACTGAAAACAGTTGAAACAGATATCCTCTAACCTTTCTATCGCGCAAAAATGCTAACATTATATCCCTTTTTGTAGAATTGGGCAGGAAAATCCTGCCCTAAAATATAATAATTATATTATTTAAATGGAGGTGAGTATTGAAGTCCACCATCTTTCCATTGCGCATTTAAACCTCTTTTGATTTTAAGAGGTGATCCCATTCCGACATTTCTATAATATGACTCACCATAGTTTCCAACTTGCTTGATAATATTATAAGACCAGTCTTTGCTTAATCCTAGATTTGCACCAAGTCTTCCTTCAACACCTAAGATTCTTTTGATAGCAGGATCTTTTGTTGTTGCTTTTAAGTTATCAACATTTTTGCTAGTGATTCCTCTCTCTTCTGCAGCAACCATAGTATTGAAAGACCATTTTACGATATTAAACCATTTATCATCACCTTGTCTAACAACAGGTCCTAAAGGTTCTTTTGAAATGATTTGTGGAAGTATTTCTGATCCAGCAGGATTTTTAAGTGTTGATTGCAATGCATGTAATTGAGAAGAATCTGAAGTCATAACATCACATCTACCACTTTCATATCCATTTCTTACTTGAGCAGTTGTATCATAAGAAACTGATTGATACTTCATGCCATGTGATGCAAAATAACTAGCTAGATTAAGCTCTGTAGTTGTTCCAGCTTGAACACAAACTGCAGCACCATTTAGTTGTAAAGCACTTTTTACACCAAGAGATTTATGCACCATAAATGCTTGACCATCATAAAAGTTAACGCCGGCAAAATTTAAACCCAAAGAAGCATCTCTAGTTTCTGTCCAAGTAGTATTTCTAGAAAGGATGTCTATCTCACCACTTTGAAGTGCTGTAAATCTTTCTTTTGCAGTCAATGGCGTATATCTGACCTTTGAAGCATCACCAAGAACAGCTGCTGCAACTGCTCTACACACATCTACATCAACTCCACTCCATGCACCAGCTTGATTTGCCGATGAAAATCCAGGAAGTCCTGTATTAACCCCACACTTAACATATCCTTGGCTTAGTGTGTCACTTAGTGTGTCCGCTGAAGCAATTGATGCACTTAATCCTAAAACTGTTATAACAGCAATAGAAACTTTAGCAATCTTTGATTTCATATGAATCCTTTGAAAAAAATTTGTGATTTTGACTATACTGTTAAATAAACATAAAATACTATGATTATTGTTTAATCAAAATCAACATAGCTACATTATACATTTATAAAATTAAAATTTTATTGAAATTTGAAACTAATTGTTAGTTTAAAAACGAAAAGTTTCGAAAAGTTACATAATTATTTTAATCTTATTTCTTAGAATATTTTGAATCTAGCAAAAATATAACAAGTGCGCACCATATAAAAGCAAATGTTATTAGTTTTTTATGATCAAATGGCTCGTGATATATAAAAATACCCAATAAAAATGAAAGACTCGGTCCAATATATTGCAAAAAACCAAGTTTTACAAGTGAAATCCTTGTAGCTGCTGCATTAAACCATAAAAGTGGAATTACAGTGATAAACCCTGCACTTACCAAAAGTAAAGAAATCGCATCAAAAGAAAAATGAAAAGCATTTTGCGAGGTAAAAATCAAATATATAAAATATAATATAGCCAATGGTGCAAGTATCAGCGTTTCTATAAATAAACCTGCAACAGATGGCAAAGAAATCTTTTTTCTAAGCATCCCGTAAAATCCAAATGAAAATGCCAAAGAAAGAGAAAGAAGAGGAATTGAGCCAAATGACACCAGTTCATTTAATATTGCGAGAGTAGCCAATAAAATAGCAATTTTTTGCAATTTTGTAGGCTTTTCAGAGAAAAATATGATACCTAATATTACATTAACTATAGGGTTTATATAATATCCCAAGCTAGCTTCTGTGATTTTATTGTTTGAAATAGCCCATATAAAAATAAGCCAGTTAGTTGAAACAAGTATAGCTGTTACAAAAAGAATCTTTAATTTTTTTGTATCTCTAAAAATATTTTTGACCAAACTCATTTGTTTTGTAGATATCACTAAAATATATAAAAAAAATACTGACCAAATAATTCTATGCGCAAGAATTTCTAACGGACTGACAGAGCTGACCAATTTAAAATAAATTGGGATTAATCCCCAAAAAGTAAATGCCAGTATGGCAAAAATTATACCTTTTTTTTCTTCACTAAGATTTTGCAAAAATTATACCTAATTTTAAAAGTTACAGATTTTACAACTATTTTCTTAAATATAAAGAAAAAAAATTGTATAATCGACAAATTTTATAAATTAGGTGAATACAATATGAAATATACAGAAGTTTTACTTCGTACTTTAGTCGCGAGGAATTTTTTAGGAGCTTTGCTTCTAAAAAAGGGGATAGTCAAATGAAATCATGGAACAAATCATCTTGGAGAGAAAAAAACATAAAGCAACAACCAACTTATCCAGATGCACAAGAATTAAAAAAAATAGAACTTGAAATTAGTAAATTTCCACCTTTGGTATTTGCAGGAGAAGTGAGAAAATTAAAAAGTGAATTAGCAAGAGTTTGCGAAGGTAAGGCATTTTTACTTCAAGGTGGCGATTGTGCTGAAAGTTTTGCTGAATTTAATGCAGACAATATAAGAGATATGTTTAAAGTGATGATGCAAATGGCTGTAGTTCTTACATTTGCCGGCGGATGTCCTGTTGTAAAAGTTGGAAGGCTTGCAGGTCAATTTGCAAAACCAAGATCTAGTGATTTTGAAGAAATAGATGGTGTAAAATTACCAAGTTATAGAGGTGATATCGTAAATGATAATGAATTTAGCGAAATCGCCAGAATTCCAGATCCAAATAGAATGATAAAAGCTTACAATCAATCTTCAGCAACTATGAACTTGCTTCGTGCATTTGCAAGAGGCGGTTTAGCTGATCTTCATCAAGTTCATAAATGGAACTTAGGATTTGTAAAAGAAAATGCTTTAGGCGAAAAATACCAAATACTGGCAAATAAAATAACAGAAACCCTAGAATTTATGGAAGCATGCGGAATAACATCCCAAAATACTCCTATGATAAATGAAACTGTTTTATATACCTCTCACGAAGCACTTTTATTAAATAACGAAGAAGCGCTTACGAGAGTTGATAGCTTGAGTGGTGATTGGGTTGATTGTTCTGCCCATATGCTTTGGATTGGAGATCGAACAAGAGATGTAAATGACGCACATGTAGAGTTTTTAAGCGGAGTGATAAACCCTATAGGCATAAAAGCAGGACCGACTATGAGCGAAGCTGACCTTTTAGTCTTAATAGACAAATTAAATCCGAATAATGAAGCAGGACGACTTAATATCATAGTTAGAATGGGTGCAGATAAAATCGAAAAAGAGCTTCCAAAACTTATTCGTGCTGTGAAAAACAGTGGTAAAAAAGTGATTTGGAGCATAGATCCTATGCATGGAAACACTGTAAAAGCTTCAAACAACTATAAAACAAGAGTGTTTAATGAAGTATTAAGAGAGGTGAAGGGATTTTTCAAAGTACACGAGCAAGAAGGAACTTTTCCAGGAGGTGTTCACTTGGAGATGACTGGTCAAGATGTAACAGAATGTGTTGGCGGCTCTAATGAAGTAACAGAAGAAAACTTAAGTTCAAGATATAATACACACTGTGACCCAAGATTAAATGCCGACCAAGCACTAGAGTTAGCATTCTTGATAGCAGAGTCTTTAAAAGAAGCAAAAGAGAGAATGAAAAAAAATAGCTAACTTTTTTATTTATCTTGGTGTAGTGATATAATTCTATCGCTACACCAAGATGCTAAATACTCATCATGGGTGATTAGTAAAATTCCTACTCTATCTAAAAATCTCATCAATAATTTCATCACTTCAAGTTGCGTGATGTTATCCAATGCGCTTGTCGGTTCATCTGCTAAAATTAATTTGGGCTTCATTAGTATTGCTCTAAGGATTGAGCATCTTTGCAGTTGTCCCCCGCTTAGTTGGTGAGGTTTTTTATCTAAAAGTTTAATATCAAGATTTAACTCTTCACATAAATTTTCATATCCATCTAAATTTGCAACATCTTTTACCTGCTCAATTATCGTGTATGTTGGATGAAAAGAGTTGTAAGGGTCTTGGTAAATTTGCGAAAAACTACTTGCTTTAATACTCCCTGAATTTGGCTTTATATTCTTACTTATCAGTTCAAGCAGAGTGCTTTTGCCAGAGCCGCTAGGACCAACTATACAAATCACTTCTCCTTTGTTCACATGTAGAGAAAAATTATCATATATCTTTACTTTGCCGTCATAAGAAAAAGAGAGATTTTCTATATTTAATATACTGCTCATTATTCTCTTATGTTACCGTTGCCATATATCTTAAATTTATAAGTTGTCAAATCATTTACTCCCATAGGGCCACGGGAATGTAGTTTACTTGTGCTGATTCCCACTTCAGCACCAAAGCCGAATTCTGCACCATCTGTAAATCTTGTGCTAGAATTTATATAAACACAAGCAGAATCAACTTCATTTAAAAATTTCTCTCCGTTTGTATAATTTTGTGTTAATATCGACTCTGAATGCCCAGAACTGTGTGTGTTTATATGTGAAATAGCCTCATCAACATCTTTTACAACTTTAATAGACAATATATTATCCAAGTATTCAGTATAAAAATCTTCTTCTGTGGCTTTTTGTATGTTTACATATTGACAAGTTTTTTCACAACCTAGTAGCCTGGTATGATGTTTATCAAATTCTTCTTTTAGTTTCGGCAATAAACTCTCAGCTATATTTTGATTAATCAATAAAGTTTCCATAGCATTGCAAACTCCAGTTCTTTGGCATTTTGCATTTATTGATATATCTATTGCATTTTTTAAATCCGCACTTTCATCAATATATATATGGCAAAGTCCTTTATCGTGTTTAATAACCGGCACTGAAGAGTTTTTTGATACAAATTTTATAAGATTTTCACCGCCTCTAGGAATGATCAAATCAACAAAATTATCCATTTTTATAAGTTTTGCAACACCTTCTCTTGTATTATCCGGCAGTAGAGAAATTATCTCTTTTGGAAGATTGTTTTTTTCTAAAACTTCCTGCAATATAGAAGCTATTATCTGATTGCTGCAAGCTGCTTCTTTACCACCTTTTAAGACGCATACATTTCCACTTTTAAAACAAAGTGCTGCTGTGTCACTTGTTACATTAGGTCTGCTTTCATATATGATGCCAATAACTCCGATTGGTGTTGTTACTTTTTCTATTCTAAGCCCGCTTGGTACCACCCAGCCTTCAAGGACTCTTCCAACTGGCTCCTTTAAGGCTGCTATCTCATTTATACTTTTCGCCATAGCTGAAATTCTATTTTTATCTAATTGCAATCTATCTAATAAAGCCAAAGGCAGTTCTTCCTGTTTGGCTCTTTCCATATCTTTTTTATTTTCCAAGATTATTTTATCTTGATTATTTATCAAACTTTTTGCCATTTCAAAGAGTATATTAGTTTTATTTTTTGAGTTAAGAGTAGATATAACTCTACTTGATTCCTTAGCTTTTTGTAAAAATTTTTCCATGTTTTGTTCCTTAAGCTCTACTTTATTTATATATTTATATATTTATTTAAAGATTTTACTATACTTTTAATTTTAATCTGCTAAAATTTGAACAATTATACAATATAAGGAGTTAAAAATGCAACAAATGTACGATGTCATAATCATAGGCAGTGGGCCTGGCGGAGTAGGTGCGGCCATAGAATCAAAGGTTTTAGGTCTTGAAAAAATTCTTGTGATAGAAAAAGGCGACAATCACTCCCAGACAATTAGAAAATTTTATAAAGACAACAAAAGAGTAGATAAAGATTATCAAGGGCAAGAAGTTGAAATAAAAGGAAATGTCCAGTTTCTAGACGGTACAAAAGAAAGTACACTTGATTATTTTGATGAGTTAATAGATAATGAAGAAGTACATGTTGCTTTTAATAGTGAAGTTGAAAAGATTGAGAAAAAAGACAATCTATTTTTAGTTACTACGAGTAATGCGGGATATACTGCCGAACATGTAATTATCGCCATAGGAAGGATGGGTAAACCAAATAAACCAAGTTATAAAATACCTTTATCTCTTAGAGAAAAAATTAACTTTAATCTTGAAAAATGCACACAAGGTGAAAAGATTTTAGTAGTTGGTGGTGGTGATTCTGCGGCAGAATACGCAGTATATCTATCTGATGAAAACCAAGTTACTTTAACTTACAGAAGAAAAGAATTTACAAGATTAAACAGTATCAATACTAAAGAACTTGCTGATGCCTATGGTGAAGAAAGATTGAGATTGAGACTTGGTCGCAATATCCTCTCTTTGGAAAATGAGAGTGGGTCGGTTAAAGCAAACTTTGATGATGGATATAGTGTTATTTATGATAGAATAATCTATGCTATTGGCGGAACTACACCTGTTGATTTTTTACGAAAATGTGGTGTTGTTTTAGATGAGAATAATCAGCCTATTATAGATGAAAATTTTGAAACTAAAACAGGTGGCTTATATATTGTAGGGGATTTAGCAATTGATAGTGGTGGAAGTATAGCTATAGCACTCAACCATGCTTTCCATGCAGTAACGCACATGTTGAAGTCCAAATAAATATATGCGATATAGTTCTTTTTCGCTTTTTTTAAATTTTTTACTGAGCTTACTAATTATATTTGGCTCAGTAATTGTATATAAGAGGGGAAATTTTGATGGAATAAGCATAAAAAAACTAAAAAAAGACTATATCGCTAAAAAATATATTAGATTTGAAGATTTACCAAAAAGTGAGCAAAAAAAATACATAAATAAAGACTCTTTGGAGCAAAAGAGTGATACAATTTCAAATATAGATGATATGAATATAGATCTAAACTCACTTAACTCAGTAGAAGAGTTAAGAGCTATTGTAAGAGATTTAAAGAATAGAATATTAATTGTTCAAAATGACAACCTATTGCTTTCAAATGATAAGGCAGAAATATCGCAAATGCTTGTTAAGGCAAAAGATGCACTAAAAGAGCAAAAAAAGGTTCTATTGTCTAAAAATTTGGAACAAATGAACGAAGCTGAACAACAGCATTATGAAAATATCAGTGAATTAACAACTAAAATAAATGATTTGGAAAGAGAAAATATTGAGCTACTTCAGGAGAGTACTGCTTTAAGGGATAAAATTAAAGTATTAAATGAGAAACTTGTAGAAAAAACAAAAAAATGAATATATATAAATTATGATTTTTTATCAATACAAAGAAGGGTATAGATACAATAGTGATACTATCTTTTTATATAATTTTATAACAAATTTTAAAATCAGAGGAAGACTCTTAGATGTTGGCTCTGGTTGCGGAGTTTTGGGGCAACTGATCAAAAGAGATTTTTGTGATGTCGAATTATCACAAATAGATATACAGTGTAAAAATGTAGAGTTGACGCAAAAAAATGCCAATGCCAATGATGTACTTTCCACAATAATCTGTGATGATTTTCTAACTCATAATTTTGAAAAAAAATTTGATTTTATTATTAGTAATCCTCCTTTTTATCATAGCGGTTCACTGATGAGTGAAAATGAGTCACTCTACCTTAGCCGCCATAGTGATGCACTTAAGTTTGATGAATTTGTTAAAAAATGTTATAAAATATTGAATCACAGAGGTTCGATAATCTTTTGTTATGATGCGAAACAGATTGATACTATTACTTCAGAATTAGTAAATGCTAAATTTAAGATCAATGAATTACAGTTTGTGCATGTAAACAAAAACAAAGAAGCAGCATTAGTCATGATATGTGCAAAAAGAGATTCTAAAAGCTTATGCAAAGTTTTACCTCCACTTGTGCTTTATGACAAAAAAGAGTTAAATGAAGAGGTGAAAAAAATATTTATTAAGGCAGATACAAATAGTGAAAATATATAAAGATGGATATAATTATGCTTTTGATGTAAAAGCTTGCGACACATGTGCCGGAAATTGCTGTATAGGCGATAGTGGTTATATATGGGTCGATGCACAGGAAATACAAAATATTTGTGAATTTATAGGCATTCCTATAAACGAATTTTATGATTTATACCTAAGAAAAGTGAAATATAAATTTTCGTTAAAAGAGATAGTGTATAATGGTGGCTATAAATGTATATTTTTCGATGTTATTAAAAAAGCTTGCTCTATCTATTCGGTTAGACCTAAACAATGTGCAAGTTTTCCATTTTGGGAACATTTTAAAACAAATATTAAAGAAGTGGAGGATGAATGTCCAGGTATAGTACGAGTTTAGTTTTTATAATAATTTTTCTAATTTCCGGTTGCTCACAAATCAAACCTGAAGTTGGTTTGGGCAAAAAGTCTTTTGAGAGCGAAGATATGTTGATTATGCGAGCTTTAGAATATCAAAGATTAGAAAATTATAAAGCCTCAGCAGATGAATTTAAAACACTATATGATAAGAGTAAAAAAGTAAATTATTTAGAAGAAGAGGCAAGAATGTCTTTTTTGGCAAAAAATACTAAAAATACTTTAAATATCTTAAAAAATGCAATATCGTTATATCCTGATAACTTAGCGTTTAAAAAATTACTCTCAGCATATTATTTAAGAAAAAAAGATTATAAGAATTCAGAAAAGATTTCTTTGGAAATTTTAAGTAAAGAAAGAAATGCGCAAAATCTATCTGCTTTGGGTGATATTTATATGCTTGAAGAATCATATGATCTAGCATTAAAGTATTATCAGAGCGCGTTTAAGATTAATGACTCACAAGATATACTCTTAAATATGGTAAATATATTATATAAATTTTTAGATAGAAAACAAGAGGCAATATCTTACCTTGAAACATATATAAGATTACAAGATGCTAATCAAAATGCTTATTTTGCACTTATTAAAATTTATGGGGAAGAAAAAAATATTGATGGACTAATTTCTACTTATGAAAGATTATATGACAAATACAAAAAAAATGTTTATGGAAAAAGAGTGATAGAACTTTTGATGTACAAAAAAGACAAAAATGCTGCTATCAAATTTTTAGAAAAAAGCAAATACAATCCAAGAATGCTTTTGGATATATATGCCTCCAATAAAGATTATAAAAGGGCATATAAAATCGCAGCTAATTTATATAAAGAAACAGGAGATATCGATTATTTAGGAAAAATGGCAATATTTGAATATGAAGCAAACAAAGACAAATTGAGTCCACAAATACTAAATTCAGTATCTAAAAAATTTGAACAAGTCTTAGCTGATTTTCAAGACCCCCTGTATCTTAACTATTATGGATATTTATTAATTGAACATGATCTAAATATTAAAAAAGGTATGAAACTTGTTAAATTGGCACTAGCGAGAGACCCATCATCACCTTTTTATCTGGATTCTTTGGCTTGGGGTTATTATAAACTACATAAGTGCGAAAAAGCCCTAAAAATAATGAAAAAATTTATAAATGAAACAGACGAACCCGAAGTTACCATGCACTACAAGATGATTAAAAAATGTATAAAAGAGAAAAAATGATACTAGATGATATAATTGAAAAAACCAGAGAAGATTTAGAAAAAAGAAAAGAAGAATTTTCACTTGATTGGCTCGGTCGAAGTTTGGCTTACAATCCCTATCCTCCTAGAGATGTAAAGCCTTATCTCACATCTACAAAAGAAGATCCTTATAGGATTATTGCTGAAGTTAAAAAAGCAAGTCCGAGTAAAGGAATAATTAGAGAAGATTTTGATCCACTTAAGATTGCTAAAGAATATGAGTTAGGCGGAGCTGACGCTATATCTGTTTTGACTGAACCTCACTTTTTTCAAGGGAATATCGAATATCTTACAATGCTTCGAAGATATGTGCCAACCCCGCTTTTGAGAAAAGACTTTATCATTGATGAGTATCAAATCTTAGAAGCAGTTGTGTATGGAGCGGATTTTGTTTTGCTTATAGCAAAAGCACTTTCAAAAAAAGAATTGAAAGGGCTTTTAGAGTATGCTTGGCGTCTTGGTTTAAATGCTTTAGTTGAAATTCATGATAAAGAAGATTTGACTAAAGCTATATTTGCTGGAGCAGATATCATCGGTATAAATCATAGAAACTTAGAGACATTTGAGATGGATATGAAACTGAGTGAAAAATTAATTCCTCTTATTCCAAATGGAAAAATTATTGTGGCGGAGAGTGGACTAAATGACAAAAATACCTTGGTAGAACTCAACAAAATAGGAGTAGATGCTTTTTTGATTGGGGAGTATTTTATGAGACAAGACGATATATCTTCTGCTCTTAGCGAATTTAAAAAGATTTAATATGAATTATTTATATGCTCCATGGAGAACTGAATATGTAACAAGTAAGAAGTCTGATTGTGTGTTTTGCTCTATCGCAGAGGATAGTTCAAACGATGAAGAAAATTTTGTACTCTATAGGGATGAAAAATGTTTTATAGTCATGAATAAATACCCTTATGTTGCGGGACATATCATGGTTATACCAATTTTCCATACAGATACAATTGAAAAATTAGATGAAATAACCTGGTCACATGTAAGCAAAATTGTGAGAAAAAGCGTTAAAATGTTAAAAGAAGAATTTAATGCTGATGGGGTAAACCTTGGCATGAACATAGGAAAAGGAGCAGGAGCAGGCATAGCTGAGCATGTTCATTATCATGTGATGCCAAGATGGCTTGGAGATACAAATTTTATAACTACCATAGCAAATACTAGAGTTTTTTCCTCAGATTTTGAAAAAGTCTATAAAAGACTAAAAGAAAAAATAGACAAATATATATGCTAAAAGAAATAAATACAGAAGAATTTTTAAAAGAATACAGTAGTTTTGATCTCATAATCGATGCAAGAAGTCCAGCGGAATATGAACATTCAAAAATAACAAATGCTATAAATCTTTTTGCCCTAAGTAATGAAGAGCATAAGGAAGTGGGTTATATTTATAAACAAAAATCTAAAAGTGAAGCTAAAATAAAAGGTGCTAGTTATATTTGTTTAAATTCTGCCAAACATATATATACACTAAATAATTTATGTAAAATTGGCTCTAAAATTGCTATATATTGTGCAAGAGGAGGGCTAAGATCTAACTCTATTGCGACAATTTTTTCAAATATTGGATATAGAGTATATAGACTAGATAAGGGATACAAGGGGTATAGAAGTTATATTGTTAATTATTTGGAAAACTTTACTCACAATAATTTCATAGTACTTGGCGGAAATACAGGTTGTGGTAAAAGTGAACTGATACAAGCTTTGGCAAATTCCATAGATTTAGAAAACTTAGCAAATCATTTAGGATCAACTTTTGGAGCAGTAAAAGGAGAGCAGCCATCTCAAAAAGAATTTCAAAATAAACTTTTTTTTGAGCTCCAAAAAATTGATAAAAACAAGCCTATCTTCATAGAAGGCGAAAGCAAAAGGATAGGCAAGATAATTTTACCTGATCTTTTATATGAAAGAATGGGGCAAGGTAAAAGAATTGAAATAACTGCACCAATAGAGCAAAGAGTAAAACGAATTTTGAAAGATTATATACATGTAGATGATAAATTTTTCTATTTTTGTATGGAAAAAATCACTCCATACATTAAAAAAAGTGTAAAAGAGGAAATTATAAAATATTATAAAGAGAGAGATTTAGCAAAAGTTTCTGAAATATTACTGCTTGATTATTATGATAAAGTTTATAAAAAACCTGAAAAAATAGATTTTACAGTAGATAATAGCACCCAAGATGAAACTTTAGTAAAATTAAAATAGATTGCCGCAAACATAGATTAAAAAGAGATTTTTGTATTTAGGGTGTCTCTAATGAGGGGAGTGTTTAATAATAAAAAAATTTAACACTAAGTAAAATTATTTTACAGCCTCTTTTACTGCATTGATATAACTTTTTAAAGAAATATCCTTTCCTTTATATGCTTTATCAAAGGCTGTTCCATGATCTACAGATGTTCTTATTATGCTTGGATTTAGTGTGACATTTATACTTTCATCAAAATATAATGCTTTTAGAGGGATTAAGCCTTGGTCGTGATACATACATACAAAATATTTATATTTTTTTCTATTTTGTTTAGTAAATGCGGTATCTGGTACTAAAGGTCCAACAAAAAGCTCTTTTTCTATGGTCTTATTCGCTTTTGTAATTGCTGTTTTTATATCCTCTTCTTCATACCCCATAACACCATTGTCACTAGCATGCGGATTTAATCCAAGAACTGCAATTTTATCTGTTTTTATATACTCAGCGATATCTATGAGAAATTTTGTTAATTTTTTTGCAGTTATCTGTGAACTTACATCTTTGAGTGGCACATGATGGGTAAAAAGGATAACAAACATATCAACACAACCTAACATCATAGTAGTTTTGCATCCTAAAAGATCAGCTAAAGCATCAGTGTGACCTTTGTACTTGATGCCAGCCATATTCCAAGAAGTTTTATTTATTGGTAGTGTTACTATAGCTGAAACTTTTTTTCTTTTAGCAAGGGCAATTGCTGTAACAAACGAATCATATGAAGATTCTCCTGAGTTTTTTGTAGAAACACCAGGTTCTATCTCAAATATATCTCCACACTCTTTTATTTTAAATTTTTCTGGTATATCAATACCCAACATCGCACTTCCCCAATTTAACATAGTTTCATTTATACAATAAATTGGTTTACATAGTTTACTAATCTCCTTGTGAGCTCTCAAAGCTATCTCCAAACCTACACCATTTATATCACCGATACTAATAGCAATCTTTTTCATTTTACTGTCTCCTTTAACTTGGGCAAAGCCCGAGTTAAATTCCTCTCACTGAAGCTTTGCCTTTGGCAAGAAAAAATATTTACTGTCTCCTTCAATTTTATCAAGATAAAATCTCCGACATTTCTCTTATGGCACGCTCAAGACCTGTGAAAACTGATCTTGCTATTATGCACTGACCTATATTGAGTTCACTTATACCTTCTATCTTAGCGATTTCTTTTACATTTTGATAATTAAGTCCATGTCCTGCCGCTATTTTTAATCCGAGTTCATTAGCGTGTGCTGTTCCATCCACTAAATCCTTGATGGATTTTTTTAGTAAAGTTTTTAATTTGTCTCTTGGAATCTCTAGTTCTTTTATGCTGTGTTTTGTATAAGTCAAATTTGAAAATAACATAGCATAAACATTTGAGTATAATCCAGTATGCAATTCTATCCAGTCAGCTTTTAGCTTGTTCGAGAGTTCTATTGCATTTGAGTTCGGATCGATAAATAGAGACAATTCGATGCCTTTTGTTTTTAATTCTTCTGATATTTTGCTGATAGCATCAAAATTTTTATAAACATTCAAACCCCCCTCGGTTGTCACTTCTTCTCTTTTTTCTGGAACTAAGGTTATACGATGTGGGTTTAAATCTATGACTTTTTTTATGACTTCAGAGTTAATTGAACATTCTAAATTTACTGGAAGCTGAGAATTTTCAATAATTCTTTTTGCATCATAATCATTTATATGCCTTCTATCTTCTCTTAGATGGATGGTTATCTGATGCGCTCCAGCTCTTCTAACTATCGAAACCGCGTCCAGCGGATCTGGATCATTTATCTTTCTAGCTTCTCTTAAAACTGCTATATGGTCAATATTCACACCTAAAAACATTCCTTACCTCTTCTTTAGTTTGGATTACATATTATACCTATATTAAATAAAAGAATTATTTAGTATAATAGTAGAAAATTATATAAGGGTGAAAAGATGAAAAAGTTATTTTTAATTTTAATACTGTTTTTAGGGTTAAACCTATTTTCGCAAGAGCTTAAAATAAAAACTACTGATGGTTTTGCACTAAAAGGTTGGTTAAATTTTCCAAAAGTTGCCAAAAAAACCTATCCTTTGGCATTTTTTTCTCATGAATTTGGAAGTAATCACAAAATGTGGAAAAATATCTCAGAATTATTAAGAAAAGATGGATATGCAACTTTTGAGATGGATTTAAGAGGGCATGGAAAATCAATCATGCAAAACAATAAAGAAAATAAAATAATAAATGCTACGGGAATAGAGCATTTAACAAGTGCGGTGCAAAAGAGTGCAAAAAAAGTAAATTTTAAAAAAATTCCAGAAGACTTATCTGCTTGGTTGGAAAAATTGTCGCAAGATAAAAAAATAAATATGAAAAATCCGGTATTTTTTGGATCATCTCTTGGAGGAGGTGCAATCATACCTCTTTTTATAGAATACGAGCCGAGTGTCGTAGTTTTGTTTTCACCGGCTTCTCCAAAATCATTTGATAAAGATAGTGTGGATGAATCTATATCCAATAGCGAAGCAAAGATACTTATATTTTCATCTAGGGACGATTTTGCCTTAAAAAATGCGATTAATTACACAAAAAAAGCTTTAACACCTACACTTATCGTTTTACCCGGAAGTGGGCATGGGAGTGCTTTGTTTGAGTTAGCGATGCCTTATTTGAGAGTATATTTAGATAAATATTTACCAAAAAGATAAAAGAGAGATGATAGGTTGTGATTTAGGAACAAATACACTTAGAATCGTACAAATTGATTGTAAGAGCAAACAAAGAATAAAAGAGTTTGAAAAAATAGTAAGAACTGGCCAAAATCTAAACAGTACTGGAATTATCTCTGATGAATCAATAAAAAATATACTCTTAGCTCTATATGATGCTTCTTTAATTTTTGATTTTAAAAGCGAAAAAACGAAATGTGTTACAACAGAGGCTATGAGAGTTGCTAAAAATTCAAATGAGGTTCTGCGAAAAATAAAAGATAAATTTAATTTAGAATTTGAAGTGATAAGTGGTGAAGTTGAAGCAAGCTACACTTTGATTGGGGTAAGAAATTCTCTCAAACTTTTAGATATTGATGATGATGATTTTTGTCTGTTTGATTTAGGTGGCGGCTCTACTGAGCTTAGTTATGTACATCACGATAAAATATCTTCCAAAAGTTTTCAATTTGGAATATTAAATATTTCAGAAAAATATAAAAATACCAAAGATTTGACAGAAGGAATAAATCTTGAGTTAAAACCAGTAATCAAATTCGCAAAAAACAACAAAAAACCAAGTATATTAATTGCGACAGCGGGTACTCCTACAACTGTATGCGCGTTTTTGCAAAAGATGGACTATAACTCTTATAATCACAACAAAGTAAATGGAAAATCTTTACATGTGAAAGATTTTAAAAAAGCATACAAAGAAATTTTGTCCTTAGACTTTAGGGAAAGGGAGAGATTTTGTGGTGTCAACAGGAGTGAGCTTATAAAGACTGGGATTTTGATAGTTATTAACTTGATGAATAAGCTGAAGTTTGAAGAATGCATCGTGATAGATGATGGGCTAAGAGAGGGTCTTGCTTTATCGCTTTGTTCTTTATGGCTAAGAACTTAACAACTAGATTAAAGATTTTTTTGATATAATACTCAACTTTATCTAAGAGATAAAAATTAAAATTAAAACAGTAAGAAAGGAAAAGTCATGGATTTAAACGGTTCTCAAATGGTTGTAGAAGCACTACACAGGGAGAATGTTAGTGTCGTCTTTGGCTATCCTGGCGGTGCTATTATGAATGTTTATGATGAAATATATAAACAAAACCATTTTGAACATATATTAACAAGACACGAACAAGCGGCAGTTCATGCAGCAGATGGTTATGCTAGGGCTAGCGGAGAAGTTGGAGTTGCTATTGTTACAAGTGGACCTGGATTTACAAATGCAGTAACAGGACTCGCAACTGCCTATATAGATTCTATCCCTATGGTTGTCATAAGCGGACAAGTTCCAATTAGTATGATAGGAACTGATGCTTTTCAAGAAATCGACGCAGTTGGAATTAGCAGACCTTGTGTCAAACATAATTATTTAGTAAAAGATGTAAAAGACCTTCCTCGTATTTTAAAAGAAGCTTTTTATATAGCTAGAAGCGGCAGGCCAGGACCTGTACATGTAGATTTGCCAAAAGATGTAAGTGCGCAAATTGGAAAGTTCACTTATCCTGATGAAATCACAATACAAACTTATAAACCAACATACAAAGGAAATAAGCGCCAAATTAAAAAAACAATAGAAGCAATTGCAAACTCAAAAAGACCTGTATTATATATAGGTGGAGGGGCTGTAAATTCTAATGCTTCACAGATAGTAAGAGAATTCGCTGAAGTTACAGGCATACCAGCAGTTGAAACATTGATGGCACGAGGGGTGATGGGGGATCAAAACCCTTTATTGTTAGGAATGCTAGGAATGCATGGGTCATATTGTGCAAATATGTCCATGAGTGAAGCTGATTTAATGATAGCTTTTGGTCCTAGATTTGATGATAGAGTAACGGGAAAACTAAGCGAATTTGCAAAACATGCTAAAATTATACATGTAGATATAGACCCTAGCAGCATTGGTAAACTGGTGAATATTGACTACCCAATAGTTGGAGACTTGAAGAATGTTGTTGCAGAAATGTTACCTTTAGCAAAAGAAAGAATTGATCCAAGTAAATACGAATCTTGGAGAAAATTACTAAAGAGATATGATGAAATCCATCCCTTAGGCTATAAAGAGAATGGAAAAACTATAAAACCTCAATGGGTTATACAAAGAGTTGGAGAAACTTTAGGTGAAAAAGCAATCATCTCCACAGATGTAGGTCAGCACCAAATGTGGACTGCCCAATTTTATCCTTTTGATAGACCACGACAGTTTGTAACTAGCGGAGGCCTCGGAACTATGGGGTTTGGTTTTCCAGCAGCCATGGGAGTCAAAAAAGCAAAACCTGATAAAATTTCTATAAATATAACAGGAGATGGCTCAATCTTGATGAATATTCAAGAATTAATGACTGCATATGAATCAAAAATACCAGTAATCAATATCATATTAAACAATGGCTATCTTGGTATGGTAAGACAGTGGCAAACATTTTTTTATGACAAAAGATACTCTTCAACTGACTTAAGTGGTGCCCAACCTGATTTTGTAAAATTAGCTGAAAGTTTTGGTGGAATTGGCTTTAGAGTTGAAACAAAAGAAGAGTTTGATAAAGCCTTAGAGACTGCAGTAAAAAGTAATGTAGTTTGTATGATAGATGTTAATGTTGATAGATTAGAGGATGTTTTACCGATGGTACCAGCCGGCGGAACACTATATAATATGATATTAGAACATAAGGAATAGTTATGGAAGAGACTAGAAGAGTTTTATCGGTAATTGTAACAAACGAGCATGGTGTGTTATCAAGAATTTCTGGATTATTTGCTGGAAGAGGGTACAATATTGATAGTCTTACAGTGGCCCCTATTCCAGATACAAGTTTTTCACGATTGACCATAGTAACTTCAGGAAATGAAAGAGTGTTAGAGCAAATTGTTAAACAATTGCATAAACTAATACCAACCTATAAAGTTATAGAATCAGATGAATTTGTTGAAAAAGAGTTAGCCTTGGTCAAAATTGCACTAAAAGAAGATTTTAATGGTCTTGATGCCATGCTAAAAGCTTATAATGGAACAATTGCTAATAGTGGAGAGGATTTTATAGTTATAATGGTAGCTGATAATGCAAAAAGAATTCAAAACTTTTTAAAAGCAATCAAAAAATATCATCCAATCGAGATGGTTCGTAGCGGATCAGTGGCCATGGATATTTAATGAATTTAAAAGAGTTAGCAAAAAAAATAGATATTTTTTATGATGGGGAAGATTTTGAGATAGCTTCATTTTCAACCTTGCAAAATGCAAATAGGAAAAATATAGTTTTTTTTGATGAAATAAAATTAATAGATGAGTTAAAGACGACAAAAGCAGCTGTTGTTATTACTACAGTTGCTTTTGCGCAATATGTACCTAAAAATTGTGTTGCTTTGCTTTGCGACAATCCTCATCTTTATATGGCCAAAGCTAGTAAATATTTTGCAAAAAACTTATTTTCTTTCGATGAAAAACCAACTATAGACAAAACTGCGCAAGTTGCACCAAATGTGCAAATTGGAAGTGGAAGCACAATAGAAGAGGGTGTTACAATATATCCAAATGTAGTCATTGGTTCAGGTGTGTATATAGAAAAAAATAGTATAATAAACCCAAGCGTTGTTATATATGGTGATTCCAAAATTGGCTCAAATTGTATCATACAAGCAGGTGCTATAATTGGAAGTGACGGTTTTGGTTATGCGCATACAAAAAACGGTGAGCATGTAAAAATTTACCATAATGGAAATGTTGTATTAGAAGATGATGTTGAAATTGGAGCTAATACAACAGTAGATAGGGCCGTGTTTGGTTCGACCATAATTAAAAAAGGTACAAAGATAGACAATTTAGTTCAAATTGGACACAACTGCGAATTAGGAGAATATTGTATTATTGTATCTCAAGCAGGAATTTCAGGCTCAACAAAACTTGGAAGAAATGTGATAATGGGTGGTCAAAGTGCAACTGCAGGGCATCTTGAAATTGGTGATTTTGCAGTAATTGCAGCAAGAGGCGGTGTCACAAAAACATTAGAAGGCGGAAAAACTTATGGCGGTTTCCCTTTGATGTTACAAAAAGAGTGGCTAAAAAAACAAGTAAAAATAACAAAGTTTTTCAGAAAATAAAATAGATAACAAAGGATTTAAAATGAGTGGAAAAAATACAGTATTAATGGAGTTTCCTTTAGCAGACACAAAAAATGGTAAAATTTCAGTTTCTCACCTAGAAGAGCCTTATGGAGATGGTTCGTTTCCAGTAGTAAGCATTGGAATTTCTTTGAAGAAAAATTCAGAAGAGCCGGATTGGAAAGCTCATATTCCATATGAAAATTTGGATGAGTTAATCGTTGCATTAAATTACGCAAAAGAAAAATTTGAAGATAAATAATTACCTATCCAAGGTCTATTTATCAACAGATCTTGGATTTTTTTAGACCTCAAATTCATTAATTTTATTATTTAATAAATTTGTCCCCTTTAATAATTCTTCTGATGCTTTATATATGCTATCTACATTTTTTTTGTTTAGTTTTGAGTACTCAAAAATAGTATCAATTTTTGACAATATACCCTCTGTGTCATTTGCTAAAATAGTAGTTACCTTAGAAGATTCTATGGAAGCATCTGCTGTTGCATTCATTATAACTTCGGTTTCTTTTATATTTTTTTGAGTTTTTGATGAACTATTAATTAATTGAGTCATAAATGTAGAGTTTTTATTCATGCGATCACTTGCATCTGAAACATTTTGAACGATAACATTTATAGTTACATCAATTTGAGATAATGATTTTTGCGTATTTTCAGCTAGTTTTCTAACTTCATCTGCAACAACTGCGAAACCTCTTCCATGTTCACCAGCCCTTGCTGCTTCTATGGCGGCATTTAAGGATAGCAAATTTGTTTGTTCTGCAATATCTGAAATAACATTTAAGATATTTTTTGCTTCTTCTGTCTCTTTTGTTAATTGCTTTAATTTTTCTGCAGTTTCAATCTCTTGTTGTGCTGCATTATTAATATTATCAACTAAAGTTTTTATATCCATAGTTGTTTTATTTAAAGCAGAAGAAACATTTCTTATATCATGGCTAATATTTGTTGAACTTTTAGTTGCTTCTTCAAGTTTTGTTTTAATCGCATCACCTATTTGCTTGGTTTCCTAGACAAAACTTAATTCTTCCAATGATCTTTTATCCATAGTTATTGTATCAGTGGAGAGTTTTTTTGATATTTTTTCATTATCAATAGAGCTCTCTTTTGCAATTTTTACAGTTTCATGAATTTTAGATATAAATTTATTAAGATTTTGGGCTAAATAAGATATTTCATCTTTTGAATTGATTATTATTCTTTTTGTCAAATCACCACTCCCATTTGCTAAATCAATAGCAATACCAGACAAAGCATCTACCGAATTTGTTATACTTTTTACCATCACAGAAGTAAAAAACATAAAAAATAGCAAACCTAAAAGTGAGCCGCCAATAAGCATATATCTTGATTGTATAAAAAATTCTTTATAATCACTATTAAGTTTTGAAACATTAAATCTTGTAGTTTTCAACAATGGAATTATTTTTGATTTTAGCTCTTCCAAGAGCTTTAGACCTTTATCATTTTCTTTTACAGCAATTTTTTTATTTACCAGACTTGATGCAAAATTTATAAAATTATCAAAGTTATTTTTGATTTTTAAATAAGTTTTTTTATCAAATTTTTCCACATCACCAACATTAATCTTCATATCAATTATTGATTTTGAAAGCGTTTTTTTTGTTTCTGAACTATTTAAAAAAAGAGAGCTTGCCATAAGAGCATCCAAACTTTTTTCAGTTTTTAACGCATATTCCATATCATGATATTTATTATCTGCTCTATTGAAAATAAATACATTCAAACCAATATTTATAATAAATCCAAATAAAATTGTAAATACTAATATCAAGCCCTTGGTTTTTATATTAATCTTGTTTAAAAGAAACAAAATAGACCCCTCTATATGTAATAATTATTTAACTTTATATCTAAATTTCTTAAATTTGTCAACTAATTATTACAAAAATCTCTTATTCTAGATATTCCTTCTTCTATACTTTTCATATCTGTTGCAAATGAAAATCTAAAGTACCCATCACTTCCAAAACCAATGCCAGGAACGGTAGCTACTCCTTTTTCTTCCAAGAGTCTTTTGCAAAAATCTAATGAGTCATTTGAAATATTTTTTATATTTACAAAAAGATAAAATGCCCCATGAGGGTTTACTACGCTTAAGCCTTCAATCTTATCGAATAATTTAATCGCAAAATTTCTTCTTTTTTCAAACTCTATTCTCATTTTTTCTATATTTCCATCAGCTTTTCCCAAAAGTGCTGGGATTGCAGCTTTTTGAGTTATAGAGTTTATGTTTGAAGTGCTTTGGCTTTGTAGTTTTATTATACTATTTGTTATCTCTTTTATGGGAGTAGCCATATAACCAAATCTCCAACCAGTCATCGCTACTGATTTACTAAGACCATTTATCGTTATGGTTCGCTTATACATGTCTTCACTAATGCTTGCTGTTGAAGTAAAGACTAAGCCATCATATAAAAGTTTTTCATACATCTCATCAGATGCCACTAAAACATCTGTACCTTTTAAAACCTCAGATAATTCTTCTAGTTCTTCTTTTGTATAAACAGAACCTGTTGGGTTTGAAGGTGAATTTAAAATTAATAATTTTGTTTTTGGAGTTATCGCATTTTTGAGTTGCTCTGGAGTGATTTTAAAATGAGTTGAATCATCAGTTTCTATTTCAACAATTTTGCCACCAGCATATTTTACGATTTCAGGATATGTCACCCAGTAAGGAGCAGGTAAAATTACTTCATCGCCGTCATCAACCACAGCTTGAAGTAAATTAAAAAGTGATTGTTTTGCCCCAACATTTGATATGATATCAGATACGCTATAATCCAATCCATTTTCTTTTTTTAACTTAAATTTTATGGCCTCTAAAAGTTCAGGTGCGCCTGCAACTGCAGTATATTTTGTAAAGCCGTCATTTATAGCTTTAATAGCCGCATCTTTAATGATTTGCGGAGTGTCAAAATCAGGCTCACCTGCTGAAAAACTTAATACATCTTTGCCATCAGCCTTCATTTGACGAGCCAATGCAGTGATAGCAAGGGTCATGGATTCTGATAATACTTGTATTCTATTTGATAATAACATTTTTATTCCTTTACTGATTTTAAGAATTGGCTGTATAAAGCTTCCAATTCTTTGTCTGTTTCTATTAGATTTTCATCTTCATGTTGCAAATTAACAGCAGTTTCAAGTGCTTTAATTCTTTTAAATAGATATAAAAATAACTCCTTATTGATATCTGGTAGTTTATTGTGTGCCATAGGGCTTTTGTCTCTGCCTTTGTTGATGACTCTAGCAGGAATTCCAACTGCAGTTGAATTATCTGGTACTGAATTTACTACAACCGAATTTGAACCTATACGACAATTTTTTCCGATTATTATATCTCCTAAAACTTTTGCTCCTGCTCCTATAACACTTCCACTTTCTATAGTAGGATGTCTTTTTTGACCTCTATTTAAATTAACTCCGCCGAGCGTAACTCCTTGATAGATAAGTATATCATCTTCAACTATTGCAGTTTCGCCTATAACAACACCAAAAGCATGATCTAAAAAAACTCTTCTACCTATCGTTGCTGCAGGGTGTATATCGATATTTGTCACAAATTGATTTATACCCATGATTATTCTAGCAATTATCCTAAAACCTTTTTTATACAGTAAATGAGAAATTCTATAATTTACTATTGCCCAAACACCAGGATAATTAAAAAATAGTTCGAATTTAGAATTTATAGCAGGATCACTTTGAAGTGGTTGTGCAAAATCCTCTTTTATTTTATGCCACAAACTAACTGTATTCATCAATCATCCTCGTATTTATCGTTTTTAGGTATCCATTGTCATTTAAAAATAGATAAATTTCACCCAATATATTTTTTTTTGCTTTATCATCTATTAAATTTGATTTTTCAATTTTTTTATTTAAGCTTTCAGTAATCTCTTTTGTATCATAATCCAAATCTTCCATTATGTCAATTATACTTTGAGCTTCTACTAAATTTTTAATCTTATACCCATCATCATCTATAAAAATTGTAGCTTCAGTTGGGTGAGTAAATAAATTGTGCTTCATGCCAAGCATTTCTTGATAAGCACCAACCAAAAAGAAACCAAGAAAATAGTCCTCTTGAGTCACATCTAATTCATGTAAAAACAGTGGCTTATTTCTATTGTAGCTTATTTCTCCATCACTATCACATGTAATATCCCAAAGTGAAGCAGATCTTGTTGGTTTTTCATCTAGTCTGTCTAATGGCATAACAGGAAAATTTTGCTCTATCCCCCAAAAATCCGGCAGACTTTGAAAGATGGAAAAATTAACAAGATACCTCTCTTGTATCATATCTTGTATTTGCAAAAGTTCTTTAGTATTTTTCACATTTAGTAAATTTATAGCTTTTTTTATAACGAGATTTACTAATATCTCAGTATTGCTTCGATCGATTAAATCAATATAACCCAAATCAAAAAGAGTTAAAAGTGAGTTCATATGATCTATACTGTCATGCAGATATTCTTGTGCATTTTTTCTATCCATTGTTGCGTATAAGTCATATAATTCTTGAACTAAAGGTGGATTTGCTTCTTTCAATTTCAATTTTTCTTCTTTATATTCTTGTGAGAAGAGTTCTAACACGGGTGCTATTAAAACTGCATGAGATGCTGCTATATAGCGACCGGATTCTATAAAAATATCAGGTTCATTTACTTTTTTTACAGTAGAAATATCTTTTAACAAGTAGGTAACATCATTTGCATATTCTCCTAAAGTATAATTTCTTTTTATTTCATCCTTATGCTGAGAGTATTCAACTGCTAGTCCGCCACCTAAATTTATTGCATTTAATGAGTTTGCTCCCATTTTTATCAATTCTGCGTATATATTTCCAGCTTCTCTTAAAGCTTTTTTTAATGGACCTATCTCTGAAATTTGAGAGCCTATATGAAAGTGAATCATAGTAAATTTATCTATAAGATTTGCATTTTTAAGCAAATGTATGGCTTGTATTAACTCTGTAGAAGTTAAACCAAATTTTGAATTAATCCCTCCACTTTTTGCCCAGATACCGATACCTGAACTGTGAAGTCTAATTCTTAGTCCGATATTTGGGACTAAACCAAATCTTTTTTGAGCGACTTTTATAATACTCTCTAATTCATTTAGTCCTTCAATAGTCAAAGTTATATTGTGACCCATCTCTTTTGCGATGAATCCTAGAGAAATCATCTCTTCATCTTTAAAGCCATTGACTGTTATAGGAGAATTTTCATTGTTGTAAACCATCGCAAGTAAAAGTTCAGCCTTGCTGCCAGCTTCTAAACCATAATTATATTTCTCTCCAATTTTTACCATATTTTTCACAAAATTCGGATATTGATTTACTTTTAACGGATAAACTGCATTAAACGAGCCTTGATAATTAAACTCTTTTTTTGCATCATTAAACATTTTATATATAAGACCAATTTGTTTTTCAATCAGATGAGGGAATCTAAGCAAAATCGGACCTCTGATGTCCTGCTCTCTGATTTCTTGAATAATCTTAACTAATGAGGGACGGCTTTTATAGTTGATTTTTACTTTTTTATTATCTATAAAAAAATTATCACCACCCCATATTTTAATTCCATAATCCAATTTTATGCTCCTAATAACTCATCTGCTGAGATATTTTTTTCTTCTTTATTTTCCAAGTCTTTTACCCATATCAAATTCTTGGCCAGCTCATCTTCACCGATACAAATGCAATATCTAGTATTTTGTTTATCCGCATTTTTAAGATGGGCTTTTAAGCTTTTTTTGTTATAGTTCAAGCTAACAACTTTGTTTTTTCTTAAATCAATTGCCAACTTAAAACATAGATTGAGTGCTTCATCGCAAAGCGCACCTACATAATATCCTTTTCTTTCACTTGATGGCATATCTATGAGTTCCATTAATCTCTCAATCCCCATAGCAAAACCGATTCCAGGTGTTGGCTTTCCATCTAAATATTCTACTAATTTATCATATCTACCACCACCTGCGATTGCATTTTGGGCTCCTATGTCATCACTTACAAATTCAAATGCTGTTTTATTATAATAATCAAGCCCACGCACCAATTTTGGATTTATACTGTATTTTAGATCAAATTTATCTAAAATATCCCTTAACTCAGTAAAATCATCTCTACATGTTGGGCAAAGATTATCTATAAGCAGAGGTGCTTTTTTATATATATCTTGGCAAATTTCATTTTTACAATCCAACACTCTTATGGGGTTTGTGTCTTTTCTTCTTTTGCAATCCTCACAAATACCCTCTTCATTTTGTAAAAAATCAATCAGTTTTTTTTTGTATGGAGGCATACAAACATTACATCCAAGAGAGTTTAGTTCTAGTCTATAACTAATACCAAAAAAATCAAGCATTTCTTTTAACATCAAAATTATGTTGGCATCTTCCTTTACACTTGGCTGATTAAAAGACTCAACTCCAAATTGGTGAAACTCTCTAAGCCTTCCTTTTTGAGGTCTCTCATATCTAAACATGGGGCCATAATAATAAAACTTTTTAATAGCACCGGCGCGATCAAATTTTTGTTGTATAAAAGCTCTCACAACTCCGGCAGTTCCCTCAGGTCTCATGCAAACATCATTTTTACCTTTGTCGATAAACTGATACATCTCCTTGCCAACTATATCGCTACTTTCACCAACACTTCTCTTAAAAAGTATAGTTTCTTCTAAGATTGGAGTTTCTATATAGCTAAAGCCATAATTTTGTGCAATCCTGCTGCAATTTTCAATCAAGTATAAGTACTTCTCGCTAGTTGGAGTAAGCAAATCTTTCATTCCTCTAAGCGCTTGTATCATAAACGAATTCCTCTATTTCATTATATATGTTTTCTATTGTTTCAGATGCATCGACAACCAAAATTTTTATAGGAAGTTTATCTAATACTTCTATCATTAAATCCTGAACTCTCAAAAGATATTTGATTCCTCTAAGCTCTATATTATCATGTGTTTTAGCTGATAGTCTTTGTTTTATCAATTTTTCATCTGTCCTGAATAAAACAACTTTATCAGGCAAGCTTCCATTTAGTGCAAATTTATTTAATTGTATCAAAAAATCCATATCCAAATTTTCATGATTAGCCAAAGCATAAGCAATTCCAGAAATCATACCTCTATCAGAGATGACTATCTTATCCATATTTTTAGCTATATTTTTTTCAAAATTCTCAGCACGATCTGCTAAAAAAAGAAAAAGTTCGGCGCTAGCAGAGAGCTTATGATCATGATTTAAGATAATATCTCTCAAATTTTCACCAAGCTTTGTACCGCCTGGCTCTTTTAGAGTGATTATATCATTATGTTTTTTTCTTAAAAGATCAATTTGGGTACTTTTTCCAGTTGTATCTACTCCTTCAAAAATTATATACACTTTACCTATCCTTCTATATATTTCAAAATTTCAGCTGGCACTAGGTGACTGGCGTCTCCACTATGCCTTATAATATCTCTTACTACAGTAGAGCTTATAAAAGCAAGTTCTAAATTTGGCATAAGATAAATTGTGTCAAGATTTTTATCCATCGAAGCATTTGCATAACCAATTTGCAATTCATACTCAAAATCACTTATGGCTCTCAATCCTCTTATAATAGTGCTTACATTTTGCTCTTTGCAAAAATTTACCAACAAGCTGTAAAAAGGCATAACTTCAACACTTTCGATATGTTCGACACTGTCTTTTACCATTTTTACTCTAGTTTCCAAATCAAACATTGGTATTTTTGACCCGGAATCTGCAACTCCAACTATAACTCTGTCAAATATTTTTTTAGCCCTCTTTATTACAGATATATGACCATTTGTAATCGGGTCAAATGTTCCAGGATATATAGCTACTTTATGTGACATGTTATCTGACTCCCCAGCGTTTGAATAAATCATGTTTAATTCCAAGTGCATCAAACCATTTTCCGATTAGAAAATTTTCCATATCATCCAGTGATTTTATATCTGCATAATATCCCATAACCGGTGGCGAAATAATAACTCCCAGATTGGATAGCTTCAGCATATTTTCAAGTGCAATTGAAGAAAATGGCATCTCTCTTGGAGCCAGAAGCAGTGATTTTTTCTCTTTTATCATAACAGACGCACTTCTAGTTATAAGGTTGTCACTAATGCCGCAAGATATTTTTGCTAAAGTGTTCATGCTGCAAGGAATTACAACCATAGCATCTGCACCAAACGAGCCAGATGAAGTAGGGGCAGATAAATTATCATTTTGCAAAAAGGTTTTATTTTCTTCTTTTTGTAAAACAGTTTTTGAATTTTGCGAAAATATGATATATTTACCTATCTCTTTTGGCAATTTTTCTATAAATTTTTCACCAAGCCTTACTCCGCTTGCTCCACTTATGCCAATAACTAATTTCATTTTTACTTCTTTCACTCTAATATCATAGCACTTTTTAGAGATATTATTTTAGCTTTAAAAACCTTGCCTTGCACAGTTTTTATTTTAACTATATCACCTATATTTGCATCACTTAAAAGATGAGCGTCAATCTCTAAAATTAAATTTTCATCCTTGAGAATAGCTTGTATATAATCATTTTTTAACAAACTCTTTTTAATCCTGAAGTCATTCTTGCTTAAAATTGAGCCTTTTCTTATGTAGCCTTTGATTATATAGCTTTGATTAATCTCTCCACTCATCACATGTAGAGGTAATTTATCGAATTTTATCTCTACTTTTTTATAATCATTATCACGCAGGATTTTACCGTTTCGCAAATTATAACTTGCTTTAAATACCAAAATATCTCCATAAATTTTATATCTAAGATATATCTTTTTGGATTCTCTATCTCTTTTGTATATAACTCCAAACACTCCACTGGAATTTCTGTAATCGTTCTCTTTTAAATCAATATCTTTTAGCTTATAATAAGAAAGGCTTGGCGGCAATGGCGAGGTTTGGATTATAGTAATTTTTTTAATTTTTATAGATGGATATTTTGTTTTAAACTTTTTCAAAACTTTTTTTTTGATTTCGTTAAAGTTTATAGGAGAAATACACTTTTTAAATGTAACTACGCCATTTGATAAGTCTGCAAAGCTAATATTGTTCTCTTTAAATTTAGAGACTATTTTTAATGAGGATACCGAATAAGATGATATATTTTTTGGCAAGTCTATTATCTGAAAATCATTTTTTTTATCTTTTGTAAAAAAAGATGCAGTAATTTTTGTAAGATTATCAGCGCAATAGTTATCTTTAATCAAAATTTTACTAGAAGAATTTAGTAGCGAAACAGTAAAAAGAAGAAAAAAAATGGAGCGGGAAACGAGGTTCGAACTCGCGACCC